>NZ_JBXUOV010000064.1:0-29939 GCF_057196585.1 Micromonospora sp. ATLC20 | reverse complement strand
GCCTCGTCGAGCGGGCGGGCCGGTCTCGGCAGCGCCCGGCCGAGCCCCAGCGCGGCCACCGTCACGTTCCGCGCCGGCAACCCGGCTGGCCGGGCCGCCGTACCGGCCGAGGCGCGTCCGGTGGACACCTCGCGCCCGACCCGTACCGTCGGCAGCGGCACCCCGGCGAGCTGCACCTCGGAGGCGGTGGTGAAGGCCGTCGCGGCCGGCGGCGTCATCACGTTCGACTGCGGGCCCGCGCCGGTCACCATCACGATGAAGGCCACCGCGAAGGTGGTGAACTCGCACGGCCCGCGCGTCGTGCTGGACGGCGGCGGCACCGTCACGCTGAGCGGCGGCGGCAAACGCCGGATCCTCTACATGAACACGTGCGACGAGGCGCAGGGCTGGACCACCTCGCACTGCCAGAACCAGGACCACCCGCGGCTCACCGTGCAGAACCTGACGTTCGCCGACGGGGACGCCACGGGTGATCGCACCGAGGGCGGTGGGGGCGGCGCGATCTTCGTACGCGGCGGGCGGTTCGCCGTGATCAACTCACGGTTCGTCGGCAACCGCTGCGACCGTACCGGCCCGGACCTCGGCGGCGCCGCGCTGCGCGTGCTGAGCCAGTTCGAGAACAAACCGGTGTACGTGGTGAGCAGCACCTTCACCGGCGGGGTGTGCGCCAACGGCGGGGCGCTGAGCAGCATCGGCGTCTCCTGGACGGTGCTGAACAGCGTCTTCCGGGACAACCGCGCGGTCGGTACCGGCGCGAACCCGGCCCGGGGCGGCACACCGGGTGGCGGCAGCGGCGGCGCGATCTACTGCGACGGCAACGAGTTCGCGGTACGGATCGTCGGCACGGTGATCGAGGACAACAGCGCGAACGAGGGCGGTGGTGCGATCTTCTTCGTCAGCAACAACCGCACCGGAACCCCGAAGATCGACAGCAGCACCCTGCGGCGAAACCCCAGCCGAGGCTTCGAGACAAAGGGCCACCCCGGCATCTTCTTCCTGGGCGCCCAGATCTCCTGACCGTCTGCCCTCTCCCCGCCCCGCCTTGCGCTGTCCCGTCCCGCCCCGTCGATCATGAAGTTGGCGGCCTCCCCGTCGGCGTGTCGCGCCGTCAACCTCATGATCACCGAGCAATCCCCGCCTGGAGAGTGGCCGCTCCGCCCTCGCGCTCTCGCGCCTACCCCCCTTGGCTCCGTGATCAAGGGGTTTGTGTCCTGGTTGATCTCTGCGCGCGACACAAACTCCTTGATCAACAGGGCGAGGGCGGGATAGGGCGAGGCGGGGTGGCAGCGAGATAGGGCGAGGGCGGGGTGGCCCGAGGCTGGAGCCGGATCGGACAGGTGGCGGGCAGGCGAAGGGTGGGGTCAGTAGGGGTTGGGGTGGCCGGGGAGGTGACCCCTGGTGAGGGCGGCGGGCCGGCCGGGGAGCGCCGGGTCCGGGGACAGCGGCGGCGAATCGGTACCGGCCCGCGCGGCCATCCCGGCGAACAGCTCCTTCAGGGCGGTCACCGTGTCGACGCTCGGGCTCCACCCGAGTTCGGTCTCGGCGCGGTGGCTGGACATCAGCGGCACGTTCAGCGCCAGGTCGACCCACCCCGTGTCGACGGGTTGCAGCCGCGCCCGCCAGGTAAGCGCCGCCGCGGCCCGCAGCACCGGCACCGCCACCGGCAGCGTCCAGCCGTGGAAGTGCCGTGCCACCAGCTCCGGCGTCAGCACCGGGTCGGCCGCCACGTTGAAGGCGCCGCTCGCATCCCCGACAACCGCCCGGGCGTACGCGTCCGCCACGTCGTCGGCGTGCACCGCCTGCATCCGGAGTCGCCGGTTCGACGGCACCAGCGGAATCCGGCCGTACCGCAGCAGCCGCACCGGCACCAGTGGGCCGAGGAAGTAGCGGCTGATCTCCGTACCGGCCTCCCGCTGGAAGATCAGCCCCGGCCGCAGCCGTACCACGCGCAGGTTCGGGTGCTCCCGCTGCACGCCGTCGAGTAGTGCCTCCACCTCCGCCTTGTCCCGGCTGTACGACGACGTCTCCACCCCGGTCGCCGGCCAGTTCTCGCTGACCGGCTGGTTCTTCGGGCCGGGCGCGTAGGTGCCGACAGATGAGGCGTACACGAGGGCCGGAACGCCGACCCGGACGGCGGCCTCGATCACCGCGCGGCTGCCGCCGACGTTGGTCCGGTGGAGCGTGCGGCGGTCGTGGCTGGGCTGGATCTGCCAGGCCAGGTGCACTACTGCCCGCGCCCCGGCGAAGATCCGCACGAGCTGGTCGGCGGCACCCGGTGCACCGATGTCGCAGGAGTGCCACTCCACGTCGTCGTACGGTTCACCGGCGTCCGGTCCGGGCAGCCGCCGGGCCACGCCGACCAACTCGGTGCCCGCCTCCCGCCGCAGCCGGCGCAACACTGCCGTCCCCACGTTGCCGGTCGCCCCCACGATCACGATGCGCATGACGGGTGCGGTACCCGCTGAACCGGGCAGCAACCGCTCACGGACGGGGGTTCGTGCGCACCCAGCCCTTCTCCCGGTCGCGGCGACCCGAGGTGGCGGCCAGGCAGCGCGGGCAGAGCCAGCCCTCCGGGTCGGCCTCGGTGAGCACGTCGGTGCCGGAGTAGTCGAACGGCACGTGCGGGAAGCGGCGCAGCCGGGTCCGGCTCAGCGGCAGCCCGCACAGCGTCTGGTTCCGGCCCGGCAGCCAGGCGTGCACCTCACCGCCCGGCCGGCGTACGCCGTCGTCGCCCGGCACCTCGCGGGACGCCGCCACGGCGGCGGTGCTCGTGACTCGCATGGTCGCCCAGGTTCCCCGGCCGCCGCCGTTCACGCCCGGCAACGACAACCCCTGGGGTACGCGGGCGCAGCGCGTACTCCAGGGGTGGTAGCCCGATCGACGACTCCGGGGCGACGACCGGCGGCGATGCCCGTCCATACGCTGCCGCCGTCACCACTTGCCGCGACCCGAGGGAGTCCCAGAATGTCCATGCACCTGCTCGCCGGCGCAGTCGCCCCGGCCGCGCACACCTCGCTCGCCGCCGGGGGCATCGGCGGCTCTGGCCGGGTCGGCGCCACAGTCTTCGCCGTGGTGGCCCTGGCCAGCGTGGTCGTCGGCGGACTGGCCCTGAGCCGGTCCGGTCGCGGGCCGGGCGAGGGGCGCGTCCAGGCCCTGGTGGCTGCCGCGGCGGGAGTGATCGGCCTGGTCCTCAGCGCGTGGCATCTGGCGCTGACCACCGAGGGTCTCGGCAGCGGCCAGGGCCGGGCCGGCGCGGTCGCCGGGGTGGCGTTCGGGCTGATCGGGGCGGTGCTGGGCGGGGTGGCGCTGGCCCGTTCCCGGCGCACCGCCTGACCCGGTCACTCGTTCCGTCCCGGCGGCTCGCGTCGGCCCGGTCGCTCGCGTCAGCCGCGTCGGCCCGGCGGCTCGCGTCGGCCCGGCGGCTCGTTCAGGAGGCGGTGAGCCAGCCGGGCACGGTCAGCCCCGACTCGTACGCGAGCACCACGAGCTGGGCCCGGTCCCGTACCCGCGTCTTGGTCATGATCCGGCTGACGTGCGTCTTCGCGGTGGCCGGGCTCAGCACGAGCCGGGCCGCGATCTCGTCGTTCGACAGGCCGGCGGCGACCAGGGCGAGCACCTCCCGTTCCCGCTCGGTGAGCGCGTTCAGCCGGGGGCCCGGGTCCGGATGCCGGGTGCGGGCGGCGAACTCGGCGATCAGCCGGCGCGTGACGGCCGGGGCGATCAACGCGTCGCCCCGCGCCACCACCCGTACGCCGTGGATCAGCTCCGCCGGCTCGGTGTCCTTGACCAGGAAGCCACTCGCGCCGGCCCGCAACGCGCCGTAGACGTAGTCGTCCAGGTCGAAGGTGGTCAGGATGATCACCCGGGCGGCGGTGCCGGCGACGATCTCCCGGGTGGCGGCCAGCCCGTCCAGCAGCGGCATCCGGATGTCCATGAGGACGACGTCCGGCCGTAGTTCCCGCGTCAGCCGTACCGCCGTGGCGCCGTCTGCGGCCTCACCGACCACCTCGATGCCGTCCTCGCCGTCGAGGATGGAGCGGAAGCCCGCGCGTACCAAAGTCTGGTCGTCGGCGAGCAGCAACCGGATCACGTCTTCTCCCCCAGTTCCGCGCGTGGCGCCGGGACCGGCAGCGGCGCGGGCCGCAGCGGAAGGCGGGCCCGCACCAGGAACCCACCGTCCGGCCCGGGCCCGGTGGTGAGCGAGCCGCCCAGCGCCCGGGCCCGCTCGCCCATGCCGAGGATCCCGTTGCCGGGCGTTGTGTCGTGCGGGCCCGCGGGACCGGCGCCGTCGTCCGCCACCTCCACCAGCACCTCGTCGCCGTCCGGCACGACCCGGACCACCGCCGAGGTCGCGCCCGCGTGACGGCTCACGTTGGTGAGCGCCTCCTGGACGATCCGGTACGCGGACAGGTCCACCTCCGGCGGCAGCGGCCCGGTCTCCGTCACCTCGGTACGCACCGTCAGCCCGCATCGCCCGGCCGCCGTGACCAGCTCGTCGAGGCGGTCCAGGCCGGGTGCGGGCCGGCTCGGCGTCGTACCCTCCTGCCGGAGCACGCCGAGCGCCGCCCGCAGCTCGCGCAGCGTCTCCCGGCTCGTCTGCTTGATCACGGCGAGTGCCTCCGCCGACCGCTCCGGATCGGGCCGGTGCAACGCGGCGCTCGCCTGCACGCTGATCAGCGACAGGTGGTGGCCGAGCAGGTCGTGCAGCTCGCGGGCGATCCGTAGCCGCTCCTCGGTGGCCCGGTGGCGGGCCTCCTCCTCCTTGCGCTGCTCTGCGGCGAGCACCCGGGCCTGCACCTCGGCGAGATAGGCGCGCCGGTTACGGGTGACGCCGACGATGACCGCGACGAGCCAGCCGGCGTGCAGCAGCGTCGCGCCGTTCCCGCTGACCCCGGTCCGGGTGTAGCTGTCGGCGACGGCGAACGAGACGACAGAGGCCAGGCCGAGCCCCACCGCGACAGCGAGGTACCCCTCGTCGACGACCGTGTACAGCGCCACGACGAACACCAGCATGATCGGCCCGGGGCGGTGCAGCAGAGCCCCGTACGCGGCGACAGCGGCGAGCGCCACCAGGCCTACCGCCACCGGGTATCGCCGGCGCAGGTAGAGCGCGCCGGAGGAGGCCAGGACGACGAGCAGCGCCACGCACTCGGCTGTGGTGTCGATGCCCTCCGACTGCACCACCAGGCCGAGCAGGGCTACCAGGGCGACGGCAGGCACCACTGCGGCTTCCGCTTTGAGGCCGTGTCGGCGCCGGCTCGACATTGTCGAAGCGTAGCGGTCCGCGGACGCAGCGGAGGGCCCCGAAGCGGCGCCGTGGCGGTGTCGGCGCGTGGTCGGAGGGTCGATGCGCGACGCACGCCGGGCTGATCGGCTTCGGGTAACCTGTGCCGTGCGGGCCGCTAGCTCAATGGCAGAGCTGTGGACTTTTAATCCATAGGTTCAGGGTTCGAGTCCCTGGCGGCCCACTCAACAGCGCATCTGAGCTGCGAGGACGTCGGCCGAAGATCATCGGGCACAACCAGGGCACAACTCAGTTCTGATCTTGGCCGGTGGCGCGTTCAGATGACTTGCCGTCTGCCTGCCGCAGGAGGCTGCCGACCAGGCCGCGCGGGCGGTCCTTCTTCGGCAGCCAGTGCACGTAGGTCTCCAACGTGATCCGCAGGTTGGCGTGCCTCAGCGCCTTCTGCACCTCCTGGGGCTCGACACCGTTGCTCATGAGCGTGGTGGCGAAGAAGTGCCGCAGGGAGTGGAAGGTGCCTTCCTTCGGCCACTCGGCGGCCTGCCGCCAGTCCGCCCACAGCTCCGACCAGTAGGTATCCGTCAGCAGCCTTCCGCGTGCCGAGGTGAACAGGACCGCCACCGGTCGGATCAGGCGCTCTCCGGTGGTGATGTCGGGCAGCTCGAACTCGACAGGACCGACCTCGTTGAGATGGGCGGTCAGTTCCTCGGCGACCACCGCGTCCAGGTCGACGGTCCCGGTGGAACCGCTCTTGGGTGGGGAGAGGTAGAAGCCGCCGAAGTGCTCGGGCGAGTGCCGTAGTTGCTGCACCACATGCAGCTCGCCATGCTCGTAGTCAGCACAGCGTGAACCGGCTTCCATTCCAAGGACCTCGCCGAGGCGAAGCCCCTCCCCTGCTCCCAGCCAGATAGCCGCCCGGAATCGCCGGGGTACCACCTCAACGAGCTTGAGCACCTGGTCCCCGGTGGGAACCCATTTCGGTGCCCGCGACAGACCGCGCAGGATCTGGGCGAGCCGGCCCGCATCATCAAGTCGAGCGATCGGCTTGGGAAGTTCTCGCAATAAGACGGTCTGTCAGCTCGATTGTGGCGAGGTACCACCAGAAGATCCAGTCGAGAAAGAGTGGATCATAGTCGGCCTTTTGGCGTTCGCTCTCGTGGCGGATCGCGAACTCGTTGGCTATCTGAAACAGGGCTCCTTCGTCCCGGCTAAGAAGTTCTTGCTTAAGGAGCTTGCGGCGACTTTCCAGCACATGTGCCAGCGTAACGACAGCCGACCTTTTGTCATGGGCGGTTGCTGTCCGTCGACGGAAGAGAGCGGTCGCATGCTCGACGTGGTCGCGGACCTTGGGTTCAGTTGAACGAAGGGCGCGATCCAGAAGGACACGTCGATCATCGCTGACCAAGTGCACCAGCCGACCCGCATTCTCCCCCGCATCCGCTAATCTAAAGGGAATACTTGCGTTCTCCAGAATCCGGTTAACCCTGATGGTGTACAGGTTGCGGGCTGGCTTAACTGAGAAGGTGCCATAGTGCCAGCCGCATCCATCCCAATTATGCCAGGACCGTTCTCTAGGGCGAGCGACCAGATCGTGGAACACCTCCATCGCTGTGAAAAAAGTATCGTCGTCACATGAGTCCGGCCGAATCGGCCATAGCCCAGGGATGCCACTAAGCTCTTCGAGTTTGGCCGCGCGGTCCACTTCTTCGCTGGAATGATCGTCGACGCAAACTTTCGGGAATATTCGGTCTAGATATCCACTGCTATCAAGCTCGCTAAGCAAGGTCACGAATCTACGCTTGGCGGCTTCGGGATTGACTGCGCTAGGAGTGGGTGAGATGGCTCCCTTGCGCTCATTCCAATACGGAAGTGGGTTTGTGGCCTCTCTTAAGGTCTCGGCGTTCTCGATCAGACGTTCAAGGTAGGTCGATTGGTCGAGTTGCAGTGTGGGCTTGCTTCCCGGCGAGGCGTTGGGGGCTGCGATCTCCCACGGGTCGTCGAAGGAGGAGGTTTTGTGCGCGAACTTCGGGAGTGCTTCAAACTCTTCCTTCGGGAAAGAACTCACGAAGGCTTCCTCAAGAAGGAATGCCACACGGCCTACATCTGATTTATGGCCAATCGCGATGAGGCTCTGTGCTTCGTTGACAAAAACCTCTCTGGGCCAAGCGAGTTCAAAGTCGGGACCATCGAACATAGACGGCAACTCTACGGCACTCGGTGCTCGATGAGCATCGTCCTCTGCGGTCGGGCTCTACCACCTCTCGTCCGCTACCGTGTCCAGGTACCTGCGGCTGGGGTTGAGGAGCGTCCATTGGCTGTCCGGGCATGGTTCGGGAGCATCCGTTGACTGTCGGGGTGGAGCCTCTTCATTGGAGGCGTGGCGAGCCTGGGTTTCTCCTGGTTGCTCAGGCATGACGCGTGGTGGTCCGGAGTCTTGGTCAACGCCGGAACAGCCATGGCTCTCTTTGCCCCATTGCTCCTTATTGGCCGCCATATCGAACGGCGGTTGGACGATGTCCAGACCGCGCAGCGCCAGATCGGCGAACGCCAGGATGAGACAAGCTCCAGGATCGAGACTCTCGCGGAGGAGGTGGCGCAAGCGCAGACCGAGTTTCGGCTGGCGAGGCAAGAGCTTTCGGACCAGGTAGCTGCAAGACTGGCGAGCATCCGCGTCTCCGATGGCGAAGGGTTCGCCAAGGTTGGTGACGAACCTTCGCATGAGGCGACCTTCAATGGGCTAGTGCGAGCCGCAGCACTGGGCTTGACTGCGCGAGACGGATGCCGTGTGCCAATAGAGAACACGAACATCTACCTGCGGTTCGAGACTCCGACTGCGAGCGATTCTTTTCAGGTGGAAGGCCCAGACCCGGCGGAGGATTTGTACCTCCGCCTGGAGTCGATCGGCGGAGTCATCCTCACCTACTTGGCGTGGCCCCGATCCCTCTCGGCTGCCGAGTTCTTGGTCAACCTAGGGCAGACGTTGCAGGCGGTTGGGCACTATCCGGGCGACGAGTGTTTCGCGGGGGGCAAGGTATTCAGCCACCTTAGCGAAACACTGCTAGTGGCGCATACGCACGCGACAACCGGTAGCATGACACCGCTCAACGGAGTCGTGCAGTTTTGCCCTCCTCAGTGGGTTGTTACCGACAGTAATCTCGTAAGTGTTGGTCGACCGGGTGGGGGCTACTCGATTCCCATGAGTCGTATTAGAGAGGATTGGTCGCGCCAGGTATCCGGTAAGTCGTGGCTAGATCGCGACTCGTTCGATGAGGCATATGAAGCCGCAGCCACGCTGTATGAGGCTGGGAGGCTTGCTGCGAAGCCGCCCGGTTATGACGAGCCGCCGTTCTAAACGCTCTACCCTCGGTGCGATGATGTGAGAACTTTCTGTACGAGATCAAGGCGGCCCGCTTCGCAGGCCGCTCGCGCCGCCGAACCTGGGCCGGGCCGATGGCCCGCCGCCGCGCCTCTGGCCTTCGGCCGCCAGCGCGACGGTGATAGCCCGCCGGCGGCGCGACATACGAAGAAGCCCCGGGCCGCCATGATCAGTGGCAGTTCCGGGGCTTCACGTTGGCCGAGACAAAGGCAGTGCCTCCGGCGGGGCGCTCGGGCGCTCTGGGATGGTGGCGCCATCCCGACAGCCTCCGTCCGGGCAAAGCCGAGCTGGTGGGGCCTGCCCGGTCAAGGTCGTTCAGACAGTGGGGTGCTCCACCTTGACCGGGCAGGCCCCACCAGCTCCACCGTGTGCGGGCGAAGGCCGACGGGATGGCTTCTAGGGGCAGAGGCTCCCGCTTGGCCCGACGGAGGCGCCACTCGCGCCTATTAGGGAGAGTGGTCGGGATAATCCGTGCCTGGATTAGTGTAGGGAAGACGGATTAATTCACCCCGACCTGTTCGTTGCCATGACCTATCGGCTGGATCTCTGAACCGCAAGTATTCCACCGGGGCATTACTAGGCAACTCGCGGATTGTCCGGAACGATCCCGAGCCGTGAAAATTTCGGTAGCCCCGCATGGGCATGGCGATTTCGGTTCGCCCGGGCGGGATTGTGCCTAGCCCACGGTCTGCAAGGTGACTGAAGTCTCGATACTCGTTCCTGCGGAATTCCGGAATTGATACAACTACTTCATAAATGCAGCCGTGACTGTTGTTGAGGATGACGAGCACAGCCTCCGACGAGTCAGGAGGGGTCCCCCAGAAGTCGCCGGCATCGACCGGTCGGCGCAGGCTCGCCTCATCGTCGCCCTTTTCCCTTAGATACCAAGTAACAAGCTCGGCGTATCGCTCGTCGCTCTCCCGCTGCTGGGCGGCCTGCGCCAACCGCGCCTGCTCTCGCTCGTGCAATAGCAGCCAGCCCGCCGCAATGGCAGCTCCCACCCCCGCGACGACTCCGAGGATGCTTCCCCATGCCTGCATCCAGTCGGTCACCTTGGGCTCTTCTTGGCCGTTTGGCGCTACGTAACCCATTGAGATGGCGAACATGCTTGCCAGCAGAGCTGTGCCCCCGAGTGCCATGCCAGCTTTTGCATTGCGCCGTGTATGCCGAACAATGCTCACATTGACATCCTGCCAAGCCATAGCAACTCTTGCACCCCCACCTAAGGAGGGATGAGGCCCGTCCAGCGCTTATGGGTTTGCGATCATGCCGTCGCCTGGCTGCCGAACAAGGGTCAGCAGCAACCATCGCTGACCATCCATGCTCGGCGTAGCGGCAGCTCAAGGGCCCACTGCGCGAGCTGATGACTACGCCCTCGCCCTCCTTGAAAGCGCTGGAAACTGCGTCGCCGTCGGAAGGCCGACAGGTTAGAGACCTTCACGTTATGCAGTCACTTCCGTACCGTACGCACTCATGGCATCGCGTGGGAGATCGAAGTTGTGGCAGTACTGGGGCTACATCGTCCTGGCAGTGCTTCTCTTGTCCCTGGGCAACAACGCGGTCGGGCCCGGCCTCTACGCCGTTCTCGTCGGCCTATTGATCGCCTTCGTTCTCTTCCAAGCGCCGGTGTACTGCGGCGCGATCAACCGCAAGCGCGGTGGCGTGGTCGAGTTCTGCCGCAACAACTCGACAGGGCTGCTCCTGGGATGCCACCTCAGACAGCACAAGTGGCAGAAGTTCGGGCGTGACTGGTGGTCTCTCGGCTGGCGGGAGAAGACCAAGGGCATCTGGACCGGCGCATCAGCGAAGCTCGCAACGGTCAGCGGCATCGTCGGCACGGTCACGGGGATCATCGGCGTCTTCAAATAGCCCTGCGACCGGGCACGCCCGCATCCCCTTGCAACAAGATCAACGGGCACAACTCCGGCACAACGGAGGGCGACAAGGGCTGTCAAACGTTGTCAGGTGCCGTCAACGGAAGCCCTGCTCAGCAGCCCGATCTGTCCAGTCGCGGCGCATACTCATGAGACCTGCCGGGTTCAGGGTTCGAGTCCCTGGCGGCCCACCGGAACGGATACCCAAACGGCGGGGCGCAGGGTCACAAGAACGCAGGCCACGGCCGATATCCTGGCCGCGCGGCCACGCCCGGCTCTTGGGAGTCGCGGGTCAGTTCTGGCCGGGACCAGCGATGGGCAGTCCTGCTTTGTTTCCTTGGCGCACTCGAGCAGTCGCCGGTCGTAGGTGACCAAGGCGATGAGTGCCCGTCCGAACTCGTTGGTCAGCACTTGGGCGGCGGCCAAGTGGATGGCGTCGAGGCTGCGAAGCGTCGGCTCAGCGAACGCGGCCTGCGGTCGCGCGGATCGTACTGTCGATCTCCAGTCGGAAAGGCGGCCAGAGGTGTGAGCCGGAGCCGGTCCGCTATTCGCCGCCGGCGATGGTGGCGCCGCTGACGGTGTCCACGTACCACCGCTGGTACTCCTCCAGCGGCCATCCGCGTTGTCGGACGAGCCAGTCGAAGTTGCGGACGTCCTGGGCCAGCCAGAGGATGTCGGCCACCTGCTCGACGTCCAGGTCGGGGCGGAGTGCTCCCGTGCCGACGAGTTCTGCGGCGAACATGGCCATGCCGCGGCGGCGCTCTTCGATGTTCTTGCGCCAGACCTCGGCGGCGTCTGGGTCGGCCGTGGCCGCTCCGGCCAACGCGAGCATCACCTGGGCCTGCCGGGCGTTGACCTCCACCAGATGGCGGGCGTAGCGGGCGAGCCTGGCGCGGGGGTGGGCGAGCGCGCGGATCTCGGCGACGAAGGGTCGGTCCGGCAGGGCTACCGGTTCATCGTCGCCGGCCAGGGTGACGTCAACCAGATCGGAGAGTAGTTGCCGCTTGCTGCCGAACAGCGCGTACACCGTCTGGACCGCGACGCCGGCCTCCGCGGCGACGGCGGTCAACGGCGTGGCCGCGTATCCGGGGTCGACGAACAGCCGGCTGGCCGCTTCGAGGATCGCCTGTCGGGTCTGTCGGGACTGTTCCTTCCGCCGGGACGAGTCATAGCGCCTCTTGACAACCACACCGCCAGTGTAGTGCTCTATTGGATAGATGCTAACTCTATTGAAAGAGGCGGCCATGCCGTTCGGTGTGTTGCAGGAGATGCCCGGTGTCAGCGAGGCGGAGTACCGGCAGGTGGAGCGACACCTCGGACCGGACCGACCGCCGGGACTCGTCGCGCATGTCGCCGGCCCGACCGCGGGCGGCTGGCGGATCATCAACATCTGGCAGGACGAAGATGCGTTCCGCCGGTTCCAGTCGGAACGGCTGGTCCGGGCTGCCGGCCTGGCGGCGCAGGAGGACGGCTTCGATCCAACCAAGGCGGCCAGTTTCCGATCGATGAGCGTCGACGGCACCGAGATGCCGTTCTGATGGCCGACACCGTCACGTTGCAGGCCCGCAGCGCCGCTTTCTGGACGGGTGCGGCAGCCGGCTGGATCCGGCACGCCGATCGGCAGGACGAGGTCGGTCGACCGCTGGGCGCACCGGCCATGGATCGATTGGCCGCACGGCTGGCCGAACGGATCCTTGATGTGGGCTGCGGCTGCGGCGGCACCACGGCCGAGATCGCCGCGGCGGTCGGCGATACCGGCGCGGCGATCGGTATCGACATCGCCGAGGCGATGGTGGCCGCCGCTCGGCAACGGTTCCCTCCGGACCGGTACCCGAGTGTCCGGTTCCGCACGGCCGACATCGAGACCCTCGATGTGGTCCCGGGGGCACCGTTCGACGCGGCGTACTCGCGAATGACCCTGATGCTGTTGGCGGATCCTGTTGCCGGCTGCACCGCGATCCGGCGATCACTGCGCCCGGGAGGGCGCCTCGCCGCCACCGTCTTCCGCGACGGCAGCGTCAACCCGTGGCTGTTCGCGGCGATGCTCGGCGCGGCACCGCACCTCGGGCCGCTACCACCGCTACCGGTGGGTGACGAGCCCGGTCCGTTCTCCTTCGCCGACCCGGCACGGCTCGCCCGGGTCCTCAGCGTCGCCGGCTTCACCGCCGTCACGATCACGCCGCATGACATCACTATGGACGCTCCGGACGATGCCGATGCGGTGGCCGAATGGCTTATCGAGGTCGGCGCCGCAGGTGCGGCGTACCGGGCTGCGCCGCCGGCTGGGCAGGCTTCGGCCCGAGCGGGGGCGGTCCGGCTGCTCGAACGGTTTCGTGAACCTGGCGTCGGCTACCGACTGCCCGCCGGCCTGTGGCTCCTCACTGCTGTCGCCGTCAGGGCTGACAAACCATCCGCCGCGGGCTGTCCGCCGGTCACCCACCACCGACAACCACGTCAGGACGAGAACCGATGAGAACGATCCGAATGCTCGCACCGATCCTCTGTGTTGTGATCGCCCTGACGGCGTGTGCCGACGCGGGCGCGCCCGATTCCTTCGGGGCCGCTACGCCAGGCACCCCCACAGCAGCCGACGCCGCGTCCAGCACCGCCGGATCCGCTCCGGCCGGCGGCTCGGCGCCGGTGTCGGCGAAGGAGGTGTGTGCCTACCTCGACGGACAGTTGCCGACGCTGAAAGGGATCGGGTCCGAGACGGGCACGATGGCCAACCTCACCGTGAACCTCTACTCGTGGTACGAGAAGCAGGGTGCCGTGCCGACTGGCCGTCAGATCGACGACCAGACCCGGCAGGAATGTCCGGCGACCCGGACCAAGGTGCTCGAACTCGCCGGTATGGAGAGCTTCGAACGGCTGTAGCCGCTGGGATCGGGCCGCGCCCGATCGGCGTCCGGTCGCCGGAACCGCCGTCGGGCGGCGCCGCGGTCGAAGACGCCTACCGCCCGCCCGGAGACCGGCTGGGGTGCCGAGAGTGGCCGGCAGGGGGCGGGCGCTGGCTGCTCGGACGCCTCGTTGAGTAGTCACGCTGTCGCGAGCCGGGTCGGCGAGTCTCCCTCGACCCGGCGCTCAAGGCCCGCTACAGCAAGGCCCCTCCCTTCCGGAGGAGCACCGCGAGCGCTGAGCGCCCGATTGCCGATCATCTTCGACCAAGGTGGCGACCTCCGCCGGATCGCCCAAGCTCCGCCGGGGTCGCGGTTGATCAGCCTCCTGATCTGCGCGAACGTAGCGGTAGTAGTTCACCAGCGATGGTGGCGTTGCGGTTCGCATGGTGATGCCTCCGGCCCACTCCCCACAGTTCAGCGGCCCCGACCGAGGTCGCTGTTGGCATGATCGGGGGAGGTACAGCAGCGAAGTGCATCAGTGAACCAACCGCCAGCCCGGCCTCCGTGTCAGAGTGCTCTCCGAAGCGGCAGCGGACCGAACAGCTGGAGGGTAGGCGATGACGGACGGACCGCTCGTGCGCAATTCGCGGCTGCTCGGCCTGTTCGTCGAGATCGTTCGAGGACCCGAAGGGACCCTGCGGGCAGTCGAGACCGCCGGCCGTGGCATCACGGCAGAGGCACGCTGCACACTGGCCGTGGCCGCAGACAAGATGGCCACCGACTCCGGCAGTCCGGCCGAGGCGCGTCAGAGAAGCCACGACTGCGCCGACCGACTCGTCGAACTTGGTGCCATCGAAGATGACCTGAGCGACTTGTGGTCCCGCCGCCGAGGAGGCGAGCTTGAGGAGGCCGCGTTTGAGGCTAGCCTCCTGCGAATCGTCATGCGCCTGGAGGCGTGGCCGCGATCTTGGCCGCGCCTGTCAGCCTGATGAGCAGGGTTCGTACATCCGGCGCGGAGGAAGGGGCGGTCGGGACCGAGTCGAGTCGGCGGGGCACCGCTCGACAGCGTTCCGGTGCCACCGGTCGGATACTGGCCGGGTGACGGAGGAACTGACTGGCAGGTCGACGCGGTGGACGATTCATGGTGAGCGGGTTGTCGACGGCAGCCGGCGCTCCCGGTTGAGCATCGCGGACGTGGAGCTTCCAGACGGGATCCGCTTCGAGCAGTACGTGATCCGGGCGCCCCGATCGGCCATGGTTGCTGTACTCGACGGCCAGGAGCGCCTGCTTCTGATGCGACGGCACCGGTTTGTCTTCGACCGGTGGGTGTGGGAGCTGCCCGGCGGCTACGTCGACGAGGGCGAGGATCCGGCAAGGTGCGCAGTCCGGGAGGTCGAGGAGGAGACCGGGTGGCGACCGCGGACGCGGAGAACTTGCTGTTCCTCGCCCGCGAGGCGGAGCACATCGGCGCCCCGGTGGACGTCAACGAGACCGAGCGGGTGGCCTGGATTCCACTGGAAGAGGCGCGGCGACTCGTGTCCGAGGGTGAGATCATGGGTGCCGGCACAGTGATCGCGGTGCTGGAATTGGTGGCACGGAAGGCCCGGGGTGAGCTGTAGTCAGCGCCGCTGGCCGAGTGCCGCGTCGACCCGGGTGATGAACTGCCGTACCGCTGGCGTACGGCGGTGAGGTGTCAGACCGGTTTGCAGGTCGCGCACGTAACGGACGGCACGGGCCGACCGTAGCTGCGTGGCGAGGGTGAGGGCTTCGGTGCCGATGGCGCTGGCCCGTTCCGGCTCGCCGTAACGAGCGTAGACGCTGGCCAGTAGGGCGAGGTTGAACGCCTTCCCGCGCACGTAACGCTCGTCCATCTTCAGTGAGCGAGCGGCGAAGCGCTCGGCTCGACGGTGTTGACCGAGCGCGTGAAAGCAATGGCCGAACTTGGCTGACAGGTACGCCTCGTCGAAGTAGCCGAGCCATTGCGGGTCGCTGCTGCGGTCGGCGCGGTCGAGGGCTTGCTCTGCTTGATGAAGCGCGGCGGCGCAGTCGCGTTCGTGGAGGGCGACAGCATGGGCGTGGGCTTCCATGACCAGTGCTTCCGCGGTCAGCACCGATCACCGCCCGCTTTCTGGAGGGTGTGCGGTGACCACCCACGGTCCGGTCATGCCGGTCTGGAGCTGTGGCGGCTGCGACCTGCCCTGGCCCTGTCCCACGCGCAAGCGGGAACTGCGCGCTGAGTATGCCGACGCCCCGGTGTCGCTGGCTCTCTACCTCGGCTCCTACCTCGTGCAAGCCACCGAGGACATGCCCTGGACGCCGGCCGGCGTGCTGCACCGCCGTTTTCTCGGCTGGACGCGGGAAACGGCTCCACCGAAGCCAGGAGTACGGAAACTGACTCCTCCGCGTCACCGATGACGCGGAGGAAACGATGACTCGATCCGGCCAGGAGCCCGTGATGATCGTGCCGCCGGCGGGAGGCGAGTCGAGGGAAACCGAGTACCTCCTTCGCAATCCGAGCAACGCCGCCGCACTACGCCGATCGATGGCAGAGCTTGAGAAGGGCGACACCGCCGAGCGGAGCCCGACAGTGACAGCCGGGAGCGCCAGGTTTAGCGGCTTGCCTGATGGCTATGAGGGGGATCGATCCGCAGACCGACGATCGAGGAGAGAACCGATGGCCAGCGGTGCGATCCCGTCCGACGATCCGACCCGTACCCTCGTCCACGCCCGTCCCGACGATCCCGCCCTCACGCATCTCGCCATCGCGGGCGGCACCTACACGATCCTGGTCACCGGCGCGCAGACGGCCGGCCGGTACTGCCTGATCGACATGCGGGTTCCGCCCGGCGGTGGGCCGCCTCCGCACCGGCACGACTTCGAGGAGATGTTCACGGTGCTCGACGGGGCGGTGGAGTTCACGTTCCGGGGCGAGCGGACCGTCGCGCGGGCCGGGGAGACGATCCACATTCCGGCGAACGCGCCGCACTTCTTCCGCAACTCCTTCGACCAGCCCGCGCGGCTGCTCTGCATGTGCACGCCGGCCGGGCAGGACGAGTATTTCCTGCGGGTGGGCGATCGGGTGGACGGTCCCACCTCGCCGCCGCCGGCTCTCACCGACGAGGAGCAGGCCGAGCGCCGGGACCGGGCCGCCGCGTTGGCCGCCGACTACCGCACGGAGTTGCTGATCGGCTGACACCGGCAGCACGCGAGCACCACGCAAACGGCTCACCGCCGTGGCCGAGACCACGACGGTGAGCCGGTTGCCGTACGAGGAGGTCAGCTCGTCGCGACGAGCTGGAATCGCTGGTTGGCCTGGCCGTTGCAGTCGTAGATCTGCACCTGCTGGCCGTTGCCGGTGCCCCAGACGTCGAGGCAGCGCCCGGACTGGGCTCCGGTGATGGTGCCGTTGGAGTTGACGTTCCACTGCTGGTTCGTCTGTCCGTTGCAGCTGTAGATCTGGACGGCCGAGCCGTTGCCGGAGCCGGCGGCGTCCAGGCACATCGAGCCGTACACGGTCAGTTGCCGGCTGGAGGTGTAGGTCCACCGCTGGTTGGTCTGGCCGTGGCAGTCGTAGAGCTGCACCCGGGTGCCGTTGCTCTGCGAGGAGTTCGGCACGTCGATGCACCGGCCGGACTGGCTGCCGACGATTCGGCTCGCGCCGTTGGTCGGGGGCGGCGTGGTCGGCCCGCCGGTCGGCGACACGGTTGGCGACACGGTCGGCGACACGGTCGTGGTCGGCGTGGGGCTGGGCGACGCGGCGTTGAGGACGTTGAGGACCGAGTTGTACGCGGCCTTCTTGTTGCCTCCGCCGTCGAACAGCAGCGGGCTCTCGTTCGAGCGCCACGAGTCGCTGTCCCGCACGCCCCACACCGTGATGCCGATACAGCGCGGCACGTTGATGCACGCCTGGGTCAGCCCGGCGTACTGGCTGGTCGAGGAGTTGGTCACGTCGACCTCGGTCAGCGCCACGTCCACACCCAGCGCCGCGAAGTTCTGCAGCGTGGTCTGGAAGTTGCCCGGCAACGAGCTACCGCCGGTGAAGTGGGTCTGCAGACCCACGCAGTCGATCGGCACACCCCGGGACTTGAAGTCCCGGATCATGTTGTACACACCCTGCGTCTTGCCGTACGACCAGTTCTCGATGTTGTAGTCGTTGTAGCAGAGCTTCGTCGACGGGTCGGCCGCCCGCGCCGTGCGGAACGCCACCTCGATCCAGTCGTTACCGGTGCCCTGCAGGTTCGAGCTGCGGCGGCTGCCGTCCTCGTTGAACGCCTCGTTCACCACGTCCCACGCCGCGAGCTTGCCCCGGTAGTGGGCCATCACACCGTTGATGTGATCGATCATCGCCTGACGCAGGTTGCTGCCGTTCAGGCTCTGCATCCAACCCGGCTGCTGCGCGTGCCACGCCAGCGTGTGGCCACGGACCTTCAAGCCCCGCTGGGTCGCCCAGTTGTAGATCTGGTCACCGGAGGAGAAGTTGAACTGGCCCCGGTTGGGCTGGAGCGCTTCCGGCTTCATCTCGTTCTCAGCGGTGATCATGTTGAACTCACGCGCCGCGATGGTGCTGTACGTGGAGTCGCCCAGCCGGTTCGCCGCGATGGCGGTGCCGAAGTAGCGGCCCGACTGTGCCGCGGCGGCGCCGAGCGTGCTCGCCGCTGCCTGGGCCAGGCTGGGCACCACGAGCGCGGCACCGGCCAGTGCCAGCGCGCTGGTGACGGCGGCCAGCACCACGCGGTGGCTGCGCCTCGGTAGATGTTTCATGACACTCCTCTGCATATCGGACGATGATGCGCTGGCGATGCCCGGCTGGACGCGGGTGGGAGCCGGCGGTGCGCCCACCCCCGCGTCACTGCCCTGAAACTTTTCGAAGATGTACCGGTAACTTCCCTGGGAAGATATCCGCGACGGCACGATCGGTCAATGTCGATGTCAACGCGAACGTGGACTCGACCGGCTGATCAGCGCGGGAGTCCACAGATGTCCGTGAGAGCGAAGCCCGACGAGAACCGCGGCCAGGACCGAAAGTTTCGGAGAATCCCGGGGCGGCCGGTCAGCGATCGACCGCGGCGTCGTACCGCTCGCGGTTGGCGTGCACCTCGTCCATGTGCGCCTCGGCCCACAGCTTGATGCCGTACGTCAGCCGGTGCAGCGACAGGCCCAGGTCGGTCAGCTCGTAGGTGACAGTCACCGGCACGCTCGGCGTCACGGTGCGCGTGACCAGGCCGTCGCGTTCCAGCGAGCGCAACGTCTGGGTGAGCATCTTCTGGCTGACCCCGGCCAGGCGGCGGGACAGCTCGGAGTAGCGCATGGCCTGCGGCTCCGCGTTGCGGTCCGGGCCGTCGCGGCCGAGCGCGGCCAGGATCAGCGCCACCCACTTGTCGGAGATCCGGTCCAGGAGCTGCCGACTCGGGCAGCCCGCGAGGAACGCGTCGTACTCCTCCCGCGCCTGCGCCCGCTTCTCCGCCGCCGTCTGCGTCGGCATCGTCCGCGCCTCCTACCCGGGGGTACCCAACGCACTCCGAAGTGCGTACTTCCCGAAAGAAAGTTACCCCTCCATCGTGGAGCAGGGCATCCCTCACGAACAAGGAGACACCATCATGGGTACGCGTACCTTCCGCGCCGCCGTCGTCCGCACCCCGGGCGGACCCGACGCGATCGAGATCATCGACGTTCCGGAGCGCGAGCCGGGGCCCGGCGAGGTCCGGGTGGCGGTCGCGGCGGCGGCGGTCAACCCCGTCGACCTCGGGGTGGCAGGCGGCTTCTTCCACTCGCTGGGGCTGATCGACCAGCCGCACCACACCGGCCTGGGCTGGGATTTCGCCGGCACCGTCGACGCCGTCGGCCCGGGCGTGGACCTGACCGCCGGCACCCCTGTCGCCGGTCTGGTGGTCGGATTCGACCGCGACTACGGCACGTACGCCGAGCAACTCGTCGTGCCCACGGCCGGCCTCGCCGTCGTACCCGATGATCTGGACCTGGTGGCGGCGGCGACAGTGCCGCTCAACGGCCTCGCCGCGGCGCAGGTCGTCGATTCGCTCGGCGAGCCGCCCGCCGATGGCCGGCTGCTGGTCACCGGGGCGGCCGGCGCGGTCGGCGGCTACGTCCTCGCGCTCGCCTCGGCCCGGGGATGGCGGGTGACCGGCCTGGCGCGGGCCGGGGACGAGAAGTTCGTCCGCAGCCTCGGCGCCGACTTCACCACCGCCGCCGAACCGGGCTGGGACGCGGTCGCCGACGCCGCCGCATCGCAGGAGCGGGCACTCGCCCTGGTCCGCGACGGCGGCGTGTTCGTCGGCGTGCGGCCCAACGCACAGCCGGCCGCCGAGCGCGGCGTCACCGTCCGCGTGATCGAGACCCGTGCCGACGGGGTACGCCTCGCCGACCTGCTCGCCCGCACCGCGGCCGGTGAGCTGCCGGCCCGGGTGCACGCGGTCCTGCCGCTGGACCGGGCCGCGGACGCGCACCGGGCGATGACCGAGGGCGGGGTACGCGGGCGCTACGTGCTGCGCCCCTGACCGCCGCGCGCCCGGTCCAGCACCTCCTCGACGGTGAGCGGGCTGCGCGGATGGTGGGTGAGCGACAGCGGGGTGCGGATCTTGCGGGGTGCGGCGCCCTCGGCGGCGAGGTAGAACTCGCCGACGGTGAGGCGGGAGATGTCCGGCACGTCGCCGCCCTTCGCGCGGGCCATCTCCCGGGCCGCCTCGATCTGGATCGGGCTGTTCATCAGGCCGTAGAGCTGGGTCGCCGCGTTGCCGGGGATGCGGTTGTGCAGGCCCTTCGGCGCCTGGGTGGCGAAGATCAGACCGAGGCCGTACTTGCGGGCCTGGGCGGCCAGCGCCAGTGTGCTCTGGGTGCACGCGGTCATCGCGCCGGACGGGGCGAACGTTTGCGCCTCGTCCATGATGAGCAGCCCGAGCAGCGGGCGGTCGCCGGCCGGGTTCTTCTTGATCCAGGCGAACAACGCCATCTGCAGCTGGTTGACGAAGCTCTGCCGTACGTCGTCGGACGGCAGGCCCACCAGGCTGACCACGGAGACGCGGGCCCGTTTGCCGGGTGCGGGGGTGAGGAGCACGCCGGGATCCATCGGCGTGCCCTCGCCGCCGAACAGCGGGTCGTTCACCATGGCGGCGGTGAGGGTCTGCGCCAGGCTGAGGCCGATCTTGTCGGCGTCGTCCAGGTCGATGATCCCGTCCGGCAGGTCGGCGAGCGTGTCGACGAGGCCCTGCAGGCGGGAGCCGCCGCGCCGGCCGTAGTGCTCGACCGCCTTGCGCAGCACGGCCAGCCCCAGATGCGCCCGGGTGGCCCGGCCGGTCACCATGGCGCGTGGCGCGAGCGACGCGACTGCCGCCTCGACGGCCTCGGCGAATTCGTCCGGGTCGTCGCGTACGCCGGTGAAGTCGGGCAGCGGCTGGAAGCTCAGCGGGCGGCCCGAGTTGCGGCGCGGCGTCCAGACGACGACGTCGGTGTGCGCGAGGTAGTCCCGGGCCCGGTCCGCGTCACCCGGCCGCCACTGCGCGGGCGGTTCGGGCCATGCCTCGCCGAGGCGGGCGAGGTCGTTGTTGGGGTCGAGCACGATGGCCGATACGCCTGCCAGCGCGCACTCCTCGACGATGCGGCGGATGAGGACGGTCTTGCCGGAGCCGGACCCGGCGAAGATCGTGGTGTGCTTACGCAGCGCCTCCAGCGCCAGCGGCACCGGTTCCCCGTCGTCGTACCCGTGCCCGACGACGAACGAGGGATCGGCCGGGCCGGTGGCAGCGGCGGCGGCCGGCGACGGCTCGGCGGGCTCCGGCGGCGGTCCGGCGTCGGTGGTCCAGCGGTCCACGTCGGCCAGGGCGTGCTGGAGGAACTTCAGCTCCCGGGTCGGCCGGCGCTCGGCCAGCCAGCCCTGGAGGTCCATGGTGGCCTCGGCGAGCATGACCCGCAGCGCGGAGAGGACTCGCAAGTCCTCCTCGTCGAGGCCGAGCGTCTGGCCGCCCGCCGCGGTGAACGCCCCCACCGCCTTGCTGGTGGCCGCGCTGGTCGACCAGGCGCGGTTGCGCAGCAGGAACAGCTTCCGTCGCCCCGATCCGGTGTCCAGGGCGGCGGCCACCGACGCCTTGCGGAGACGGGCGAGCGCGGCATTGCCGTGGTGGTCGTCCCCGATCGCCCGGAAACACCAGTGCACCTGGTCCTCGGTGCGCTCGTCGAGCGTGAGCCGCAGCCGGGCGTGCAGCGGCGGGTCGGTGCTCGGGGGCGGGTCGACGCTGAACGCCTCGCCCGCGTCGCCCCGCTCCAGGATCCAGGCGGTGAGCCCGGCGGCGAGCAGTGGCGGCATGGCCGCGTCCTCGGATGCGCGACGCAGCGGGCCGGTGACGTCGGCGGCCTCCCGCAGTTCGGCGAACCGGGCGTCGTAGCGGTCCATCTCCTCGCCGGTGGCGGTCACCGGGGCGGGCCGGGGAGCCCGGGGTTCCGCGATGGGTGGCTCGCCGAGGCTCGTCATCTCCCGCACCTGGTCGTCGGCGAGGCATTCGCGGATGTGCTTGTCGATCTCGATGAGCAGCTGACGCGGGGTGAACGCACCGGCCTCGGCGAAGGCGCGCGGGGACACCGGCCACGACGGGTACGGCGGGACGAACCCCGCCTCCTGGTAGCGGAGGGTGAACCGCTTCTCGATGATCGCCCGGGCCACGTCGGCGTCGTCGATGCGGCGCAGCGGCGGCGTCTCCCGGAACCGATCCGCGACGGTGTCGGCGGCGGTGGACTTGATGATGGTCCACGAGTTCGGAATGCAGGCCAGGACGGTGAGCGTGCGCCGGGTCGTCTGCCGTAACGCCATCAGGCCGTCCGCCATCCGGGCCAGCATCAGCGCCTGCTCCGGGCTCATCGCAGCCGCACCGGCCAGGGCGGGATCGCTCTGGATCGCCAGCTGGGCGATGAGCGTGTCGATCTGGTCGATCGCCACCACCGACGGGCCGGTGAGGGCGAGCAGCCAGGACAGGTCCTGAACGATCTGCTGGGCCGGGCGCGGAATGCGGCGCATGCCCCAGGCCGCGCGTTCCCCGGCGGCCACCTCCTCACCGGAGAGGAAGTAGTTCTCCGCGATGTCGCGGTGGGAGATGTCCTCGGAGGCGCTGAGCGCCAGCGCGCGCGCCGTCTCCTGGCAGGTGCGGGCCGCGTGCCTGTCGAAGTCTCCGAGCCCGTCGAGGAAGGCGTCGAGCGCCGCCTTTGTCAGTTCGGTGTCGCCCATGACGGCCCGGCGCGCCGTCCGGGGTGCCCCGACCAGGGCGGACAGTCGCCGCAGCAGCAGTTTGAGCTGCGTCTCGCGGCTGCCGGGCACCGGCCGGGACAGGCCGTCGAGCATCGCGGCGAGCACGCCGTCCCAGAAGCCGCCGGCGTCGAGCAGGCCGACCAGGAAGAAGTAGCCGCCGCGCTCCTGCACCTGCTGGCGGATCACACCCAGCAGGTGGGTCTTGCCGGAGCCGCGCTGACCCTGGACGACCAGGCCGAGCGGGCTGCCGTGCGGGTTCGCCGCGGCCTCGTCCACCCCGGCGAGGACGTCCCGGACGACTGGTACGTGCAGGCCGTCGACGTGGAAGGGCAACGGCCGCCACACGTCGTCGGGCACCGGCGCCCAGTCGAACCGCAGGGCGGCCAACGCGTTCCGTTCCGCCTCGTTCATCACACGCCGATCGCCAGCAGGTGGTTCTCCTGCCCGCCGAGGCGGAGCGCGGCAGCGGTGTCCGCCTCGGTGAGCGTCTTCTGGTTCGACTCCGGCGCGATGGTGACGCCCTCGGACCGGCTGAGCTGCCGCAGCGCCTCGTCCAGGTCGTCGCGGGGCACGTCGGCGAAGAACGGTCGCAGACGCCGCAGGCTCACCCAGGCGCCGGGCTCGTCGGCGAGCGCCCGGTACGCGGCGACGACACGCGCCTCCAGCGACCCGGCCGGCTCGGCGGCGGGCGCGCGCACGTCGGTGAGCGCGAAGAGTTCGGCGAGCGTCGCACAGCCGCTGCGGGCCAGGACACGATCGCGCAGGTGCGCCTGCACCGCGGTGAGCGCGGCGCCGAGCGCGCTCGCTCCCCGCAGCGTGAAGTCGAGGTCGCTCTGCATCCGTACCCAGCCCTTGTCGTCCAGTTGCAGGGCGTACGTCGGCCCGCTCTTGCGGCTGGCGACGTAGTGCAGGCGGGTGAGCTTGTCGCGCTGCGGCTTGCGTACGACCAGGCCGTAGCGGTCGCGGAGTTCGGTGCTCAGCACCTCCCGCGCCTCGGCCATGAGCACGACGAGGATCGCGCTCTCGGATGCGGTCAGGTCATCGCCGGCCATGGTGCCGTCCTTCCGCCAGGTCTCGGCGACGTGCCCGCAGATACGTGCCGATCTGCGTGACCACGGTGCCGACGTCGTGGATTACTCGGGCGTTGGTGAAGCGCAGGACGGCGTAGCCGTCCAGTTGCAGCTGGACGTCACGTTGCCGGTCGGCCTCGAAGCGGACCGGGCGGCAGTGCTCCGGGCCGTCGATCTCCACCACGCACCGCTCGTCCGGCCACACTAGATCCAGGCGTACCGGCGCGGAAAGACGGTGCGACTGGTAGTTCTGGTTCCATCTCCGTCCGGCCGCCCAACTCTGCGCGGCCAGCGCCGCCTCCAGGCGCTTCTCGGCGTCGCTGCCCGGGTGCGGCCGGCCCGCCACCGGTGCCTGGTCGACGGGCGCGGCCGGCGGTGCGACGCGGAAAGCCGGAAGCCCGTCCAGCCCGGCCGCACCGGCTCCGGCCAGCCAGACCGCCGGGCCACCGTGCTGCACGAGCCACGCGGCCCCGGCCGCCGTCACCGCGCCGTCACCGTGGACCGGCTCGGCGAGCAGCACCACTTTCCGTCTGCCGAACGCGTCGGCGACGAGACGCGCCAGCGCGGCGGCCCGGGCGCGCAGCGGGAGCGTCGTGGTGCCGGGCCGTCGGCCGGTCACCGCGAAGACGGCCAGGTCGGACAGGATCGAACCGGGGTAGCGGTCACGGCGCGAGCGCGCGGCGGCCGCGGCCCGTACGGCGGCGAGCCCGGAGATGTCCGGGCGGACGTCGTGCGCGGCCTCGGGCAGCCAGGCCGGCAGCAGCTCGACGGCGACCCGTTCGAGCCGGTCCAGCACGGCGTGCACGAAGTCCGCGGGCATGGTGCAGGCCGAGACCGGGCGGTGCACGACGGCGGCCAGCTCCGCGTGGTCGCGGGCGATCATCATGGCGACCGCGTCGGCGTCCGCGCCGGGCAGAGCGACGACGCGGTCGGTCGGCAGACCGGCGAGGACCGGGTCCATGCAGTGTCGGCCCTCCCCCACCGTCGACCCCGGACGTCGGATGACCAGACTACGAATCGTCTTCGGGCGGCGCCAGCCCTGATACGCCGGACGGCGACGAAGCGGCGACGCTCAGGTGATGTCGCGGCGCATCGGGACGACCACGGCGAGCGCGGCGGCGGCGAGCGCGTACCCGGTCAGCAGCAGCGCACCGGCCGCCGGTGGCAGGAGCGCGACGGCGTCGCTGCCGAGCTGCGCGGACATCGCGTCGGCGACGTAGGTGAAGTCGGTGAGTGCGGCGGTGGCTCCGCCGGGCAGGAGCGGGTAGAGCGCGTTGACGCCGGGGATCATCATCAGTACGGGCTCGGCGAGGTACAGGTAGCCGACCACGACGCACACGGCAGCGACCTGGTTGCGGAGCAGCGCACCCACGCCGGTGCCGACGAGCAGGTACACAGCCATCGCGACGCCGATGCGGGCGAGCAGCGCCAGCACTGTGGGAGCGGGCAGGCCCAGCGACACGCCACGCGCGGCGGCGACGGTGAACAGCGCCACCGCGGCGGAGCCGGCCAGGGCGATCCCGTAGCCGAGGCCGACGATCGCGTGGGTGGCGAGTTTCGCGGCGAGTACCCGCCCTCGGCGCGGCGCGAACATGAACGTGACGGCGGCGGTGCCGTGCCGGTACTCGGACGTCGCCGCGAGGGCGCCGGCGGCGGCCGGCACGAAGGCGGTGAAGCCGAGGATGCCGAGGATGGACCGCAGGCCTTCCTCGGTGTGCAGGCCGGGCATCGGCGGGTCGAAGTTCTCCGGCCCGACAAGTGCCATCAGCCCGACCAGGCCGCCGCCGAGCGCGACGGCGGCGAGCAGCAGCCCGGTCCACATGCGGGTGGCCAGGACCCGGCGTAGTTCCGCTCTGAGCAGGTTCATCGGGCCTCCGCCGGGTCTGTGGTCAGGTCGAGGAAGAGCTGTTCGAGGCTTGTGGCCTCGGTGACCAGCTCGTGGATCCGCAGCCGGTGGTCGGCGGCGAGGTCGGCGACGCGCGGCGCGTCCAGTCCGCGTACCCGCAGTCGGCCGGGCCCGGCGGCCTCGACGGACCCGGCGGCGGCCGTCAGCGCGGTGGCCAGGGCCTCCGCGTCCGGCGAGGTGACGAGCACCGTCGGCGGGCCGGTGAGCCGGGACCACGGTCCGGCGGCGACGAGTTCACCGCGCCGGATCACCACCACGTCGTCCACCACCTGCTGGACCTCGTGCAGGACGTGGCTGGAGACCAGCACGGTGCGGCCCTCGTCGGCGAGCCGGCGCAGCAGGCCGCGCAGCCACGACATGCCTTCCGGGTCCAGGCCGTTCGACGGCTCGTCGAGCAGCAGGACGCGGGGGTCGCCGAGCAGCGCCGTGGCGAGGCTGAGCCGTTGGCGCATACCGGTGGAGAACCCACGGGTACGACGGTCGGCGGCCTGCGCGAGGCCCAGCAGATCCAGCAGTTCCGCGACTCGGCTGTCCGGGCAGCCGGCCATCGCGGCGTAGACACCCAGGTGGTCCCGGGCGGTGTGGCCGGGGTGGAACGCGTTGCCGTCGAACACCGCGCCGACGGTCCGCGACGGCTGGGCCAGCCGGCCGTACGGCTGCCCGCCGATAGTGGCGGCGCCGCTGGTGGGCGTCACCAGTCCGGTCAGCATGCGCATCGTGGTGGTCTTGCCGGCGCCGTTCGGGCCGAGGAAGCCGGTGACCGCGCCGGGTCGTACGGTGAACGTCAGGTCGCGGACGGCGGTGACGTCGCCGTAGCGCTTGGTCAGGCCCGACGCCTCGATCGCCAGTCGGTCGCCGGTCATGGCCGGCTCCCCGTCACACGCCCGATCGCCTCGGCCAGGTGCGACGCGGCCGGGTCGGAGACGACGACCTCGTCGAACTCCCCGCCGGCCGCCGCGCGGTCCAGCACCAGGTGCAGACCGGGCTGACCGCGCCGGGCCGCCACGAGCTGCCGGGGACCGCCGAAGATGCCCCAGACGCCGACCTTGGCGAAGCCGGACACCGTGTACCCGCGCCGGGCGCCACGGGCCAGCCGGATCGGCTCCTCCACCGGGGCGGCGTACCGCACGGCGGACAGGCGCAGCGTGAACCGCTCCCGCCCGACCCACATCCGTTCCCATCCGGTGAACCGGATGTCGATCACGTCGCGGTCAAGCGTTACCGAGGCCATCAGTCGTCGCCCTTCGTCGTGTCGGAGTCGTGCGCTGACGTGTGCGTGTGCGTGTCGCCGGGGGTCGCCGGGCGCTCGGCGGGCATCAGGACGGTCGCCAGCAGCCGGGGGATCCGTCCGTCGCCGGGGCCTCGGGCGAGCAACGGGCCGACCAGCGCGTTGAGCCCGGCCGCGAACTCGTGCAGCTCGGCGTCGGTCAGGTGCAGGACGAGCTGCTGGTATCCGACGCCGTCGGCGACGAAGTCGACGGACTCCCGGGCGAGGTAGCGGGAGAACTCGGACAGCAGACTCGACACGAACGCGGTGAAGTAGCGCGCGTGGTCCTCCGGCGTCGCCGTCGCCAGGGCCGCCGGGTCCAGCGCGGCGCCGTGCGCGGGCAGCGCGTACACCCGCTCGACGGCCCCGCGGACCTTGCGCTCCTGCACCACGTCGAGCATCCCGGTCTTCACGAGCGTCGCCAGGTGCCGGTAGAGGGTGGCCTGCGGGACGTCGGGCAGCAGCTCGACCAGGTCGTGCGTGGTCACCCGGGCACCGGCGACCGCGCGCAGGATGCGGATCCGCACCGGGTGCAGCGCGATCTCCGCCCACCGCTCCATCGACATCGTCACGCCACAGACGTTATCACTATCGAGAACGATAATGGCAGGGCGGGTAGTGAGGGTGACCGCCGACAGCAGCCGTCAGGCGGGCGGGCGGGTGTGGTGGGCCAGCACCCGCGCGAGCAGCCGGGTCAGCTCCGCGCGCTCATCAGTCGACAGTGGCGCGAGAAGCTCGTCCTGCACGGCGGCGAGCCGCTTCTCCAGCCGCCGCAACTGCCGCCGCCCGGCCGCGGTGATGGTGACGACGTTGCGCCGCCGGTCGGCCGGGTCCGGACTGCGGGTGACGAACTCCCGCTCGGCGAGTTCGTTGAGCGCCGCCACCACGTCGCTGACGTGGATGCCGCTGCGCCGGCCGAGCGCCGCCTGGCTGGCCGGACCGAACTCGTCGAGCGTGGCGAGCAGCCGGAAGTGGTAGCCCCGGGCGTCGACCGCCGCGAGCCCGTCGCCCACCAGCCGCCCGGCGCGTACGGCGGTCTGGGTGATGAGCCAGCTCGGCAGGCCGGCCAGGCGGGTCGGTACGAGGTCCGGCTCGGAGTTCTCCACGTGCCCAGCCTAGCCGGAAACGTTGGCGCCCCCAACGATCTGCGCTATCGTTCGTCGCACCAACGTTAGTGGCACCAACGATCGGAGCACGACAGTGATCGAGCCGTTCCGTATCCACATCCCGCAGGCCGACCTCGACGACCTGGCCGACCGACTGGACCGCACCCGCTGGCCCGACGAGCTACCGGACGCCGGGTGGGACTACGGCATCCCGCTGGCCCGGGTACGCGAGCTGGCCGAACACTGGCGCACCGCGTACGACTGGCGGGCGGCCGAGGCCCAGCTGAACCGGTACCCGCAGTTCACCACCACCATCGACGGGCAGAACATCCATTTCCTGCACCTACGCTCCGCCGACCCGGACGCGCTGCCGCTGATCCTCACCCACGGCTGGCCCGGCTCGGTCGTGGAGTTCCTCGACGTGATCGGCCCGCTGTCCGAACAGTTCCACCTGGTCGTACCGTCGATCCCCGGGTTCGGCTTCTCCGGGCCGACCCGGGAACGCGGCTGGGACGTCGACCGCGTCGCCCGCGCCTGGGCCGAGCTGATGCGCCGGCTCGGCTACCGGCGGTACGGCGCACAGGCCGGCGACTGGGGCTCGGTCATCTCCACCCGGCTCGGCGGCATCGACCCGGAGCACGTCGTCGGCGTACACCTGAACTACCTGCCCACGCCCCCGCCACCCGGCTGGACCGGGGAGGCCGCACTGTCCGGCGAGGACCGCGACCGGCTCGCCCGGATCATGCGGCTCAAGACGCAGCGCCACCCCCACCAGGTGCTCTACGCCAGCCGGCCGCAGACCGTGTCGTACGCGCTCAACGACTCACCCGTCGGGCAGCTCGCGTGGATCGCGGAGAAGTTCACCGAATGGACCGACCCGCGATCCGCAGTCAGCGTGGACCGCGTCCTCACCGACGTCTCGGTCTACTGGTTCACCGGCACTGCCGCCTCGTCCGCGCGGCTGGTGCGGGAGAGCGCGTTCGCTGGCCCGCCCGCACCCTGCCCGCCCCCGCTCGGCGTCGCCGTGTTCGCGCACGACATCACCCGATCCGTGCGGCCGATCGCCGAGCTGACGTACACGATCCGGCAGTGGAGCGAGTTCGACCGGGGTGGTCACTTCGCCGCGCTGGAGGTGCCGGAGCTGTTCGCCGACGACGTCCGGTCGTTCTTCTGGAACCTGCGATGACGCCTGGGACGAGTCGCGGAAGTCCCCTGTCCCACCCTCACCGTCGTGGATCTGCACCTGGTGGTGTGCCGTGCCCTGTGCGCCGTCACCTGTGTCCTGTGCTGGGCATGCGTTGTGTGCCGGGGAGTCGAACCCCTGCGCCTGCCCTCGGCGCGCCAGGAGTGAGCCGGATTGCCCGCCGGCTCTCGGGGGCGTGCACGCCTCCACGTCGGCTACCTGCTCCGCGAATCGTCAGTCCAGCAGGTCGACCTCCCAGTTCGTCCGCTGGATCGTGGTGTCCACCTCGCGGATCTGCCGGGCCAGGTCGTCGGCCTGCCGGCGCAGTTCGGCAACCGGCAGAGCCGGGATCATCGTCAGCTCCGACCGTAGCTGGCGGTAGCCGCGCTGGCCTTCACCGGCGGCGGCGTCCGCCGCGGCGGTGACCACGCCGTGCCGCAGACGCAGTACGTCGCGACGCGCCAACGCGTCGGTGAGGGTGCCGCCGTCCACCGTCGTGACGGCGTTGGTCCGGTTGATCCGCCGGATCAGCGTCTCCAGCTCACCCAGCACCTCACCCGCCTCGGCGAGCAGCGCCGAGGCGTCCTCGGCGGGCGCCTCGCCCTCCTGGTAGCGGGCGCTCGCGGTGATGCGGGAACGCAGCCGTTCCACGCGTCGCGCCGCATCCGCCCGCAGCGCAAGGGCCTCCGCAATCTTCATGGCCAGCAGTATGGCGACAGTGGATCACGGGTGTCGCTCCGTTTTCCGCCGGGGGGGGGGGGGGCGGGGGGGGGGGGGGCGGCGCGCCGCGGGGGGGGCGCCGCCGAGCCACCCGGCACTCACCCACCCCGC
>NZ_JBXUOV010000063.1:0-30060 GCF_057196585.1 Micromonospora sp. ATLC20 | reverse complement strand
CGCCGGCGGTGGACGGCCGCGCCACCGAGGCGGCCCGGCGCGCGCTCGCCGACGCGCTCGGTGTCCGGCCGACGACCGTGTCGCTGCGGTCCGGCGCGGCCAGCCGGGACAAGCTGTTCCTGGTCGAGCGCCCGCACGACGGACTGCCCGAGGTGCTGCGCCGGCTGCGCGACGGCAGCACGGCGTGAGGTCCGGTCGGGCCGGCCGGCGATGACCCCGGGGCTCGACGTCGCGCTGCTCGTGGGCGCCGCCGTGCTGCTGGTCGCGGTGGGCGCGGTGCGGTTCTCCACCCGGCTCGGCGTACCGAGCCTGCTGGTCTACCTGGCGCTCGGCGTGCTGCTCGGCGAGGCCGGCCTGGGCATCCGGTTCGACGACGTCGAACTGACCCGGGTGCTGGGCTTCTGCGCGCTCATCGTGATCATCGCGGAGGGCGGCCTGACCGCGCGGTGGACCACGTTGCGGCCGGTGCTCGGCCTGGCCGCGGCGCTGTCCACGGTCGGTGTCGTGGTCAGCATCGTGGTCGTCGGCGTGGTGGTGCACCTGCTGCTCGGCCTGGACTGGCGGCTGTCGCTGCTCTACGGCGCGGTGCTCTCCTCCACCGACGCGGCGGCCGTGTTCGCCACGCTGCGCCGGCTGCGCCTGCCGCCCCGGCTGGTGGCCGCGCTGGAGGCCGAGTCCGGGGTGAACGACGCCCCGGTCGTGCTGCTGGTGCTGCTGCTGTCCCGCGCCGGGGTCGAGGCCCACCACCCCTGGTGGTACGAGGTGCTGGTGCTCGGCTACGAGCTGAGCGCCGGCGCGGCGGTCGGGGTCGGCGCGGGTCTGGCCGGCCGGTACGCGCTGCGCCGGGCCGCGCTGCCGTCGGCCGGCCTGTACCCGATCGCGGTGGTCGGCTTCACCGTGCTGGCGTACGCGGCCGGCTCGGTGCTGCACGCCTCGGGCTTCCTCGCCGTGTACGTCGCGGGCGTGCTGCTCGGCAACTCCCGGCTGCCGCACCGCCAGGCGATCCTCGGGTTCGCCGACGGGCTGGCCTGGCTGGCCCAGATCGGCCTGTTCGTGCTGCTCGGGCTGCTGGTCTCGCCGAGCCGGCTGGACTCGGCGGTGCTGCCGGCCGTGATCACCGGGCTGGCGCTGCTGCTGCTCGCCCGGCCGCTGTCCGTGGCGGTCTCCGCGCTGCCGTTCCGGGTGAACCTGCGCGAGCAGGCGTTCCTGTCCTGGGCCGGGCTGCGCGGCGCGGTGCCGGTCGTGCTGGCGACCATCCCGCTGTCGCTGCACGTGCCGGGGGCGGACCGCCTGTTCGACGCCGTCTTCGTCCTGGTGGTGATCTTCACGTTGCTCCAGGCCGGGACGCTGGCGCCGGCGGCCCGGCGGCTGGGTGTGACCGCGCCGGCCGAGGCGAGCGAGATCCTGCTGGAGACGGCCCCGCTGGAACGGATGCGCGCCGACCTGCTCCAGCTGGAGGTGCCCGCCGGGTCGCGGCTGGCCGGGGTGCACGTGGACGAGCTGCGGCTGCCGGTCGGCGCCGCGGTGACGCTGGTACTGCGTGACGGGGTCGGTTTCGTGCCGGGCGCTGACACCCGGCTCAAGGTCGGGGACAGCCTGCTCATCGTCGCCACCGCCGGAGTACGGGACGAGACCGAGCGGCGGCTGCGGGCGGTGAGTCGCCGGGGCCGGTTGGCGAGGTGGTTCGGGGAGTACGGCGAGGAGACGGCCCGCTGATCTGCTACCGTTCCTTTTGCCCCGATTGATGGCAGTCCGGGGCGGATACGTGGGACGACGGTGCGGCACGTTGTCGGACGCCTGTACGTTCCGTATTCTTGCCAACCTCCGGAGTGCACGGCGGGCCCACTCGCCGTGCACCCTTCCGTACGCGGACGACGCCGACGACGGCGTCCCCGCCCACGCACCGCTGACCGCCGCTCCGCGCGGCTGAGGGAGCTGACGATGGCGAAGCCAGCCGACACCAGGACCGCCGGTCGCAAGCCGGTGGCGAAGGCCACCCGCAGCGCGGCGGAGACCGAGAAGATCCGGGCCGCCCTGGCGGCACGGCGGGACGAGCTGAACGCCGAGTACGATCAGACGCTGAGCGAGATCACCGAGCTGCAGCGCGACCGGCTGACCGACTCGGCCGGGGACGACCAGGCCGACACCGGGACCAAGACGTTCGAGCGGGAGCAGGAGATCTCTCTCGCCAACAGCATCAAGGAACGGATCACGCAGGTCGAGCGCGCGCTGGAGCGCCTCGACGAGGGTGGCTACGGCTGGTGCGAGCGGTGCGGCAACCCGATCCCGGTGGAGCGGCTCGCCGCGTTCCCGTCGGCCACCCTCTGCGTGACGTGCAAGCAGCTGGAGGAGCGGCGCTGATCACCGCTCCCCGGCGGCCGTACGGCAGACGGTGACCGCACCGTCTCGCGAGCGTCGATGGGGAGCAGATGACCGCAGCACCGCCCGCCGGGGCCGGCACCACCGAGTCGGGCGCCGGCGCGCCCCGCCGTAAGGCCGTCGGCCTGCTGCTCGGCGTGTCCCTGTTCTCGCTGCTGGCGGATCTCGGCACGAAGCAGCTCGCGCTCGCCGAGCTGACCGGCCGGGAGCCGGTGTCGCTGCTCGGCGGCGCCGTCTACTTCAGCCTCACCCGCAACAGCGGCGCGGCCTGGAGCATCGGCTCCGACCACACCTGGGTCTTCCCGATCATCACGTTCGTGGTGATCGGGTGGATCACCTGGATGGCGCTGCGGCTGCGCTCGCTGCCGTGGGCGGTGTCGCTGGGCCTGGTGCTGGGCGGCGCGCTGGGCAACCTGATCGACCGGATCTTCCGCGCGCCCGGCCACTTCGTCGGCCACGTGGTCGACATGATCAGCCTGTTCGACCCGTACGGCCAGGTCTGGCCGGTGTTCAACCTGGCCGACAGTTCGCTGGTGTGCGGCGTGGTGCTCGCGGTCTTCCTGGAGCTGACCGGCCGGCAGCGCGACGGCTCCCGGCTGCGCGACGAGAAGCGCGACGAGAAGCGCGACGACACCGCCCCGGCCGAGCAGCGGGAGAGCGCGTGACCTCCGCCTTCGCCGCCGGCGGCGACACCCGTTCCCTGCCCGTGCCCGACGGCCTCGACGGCATGCGCCTGGACCAGGCCGTGTCCCGGCTGTTCGGGCTCTCCCGCACCGCCGCCGCCGGCCTGATCGACGCCGGGGACGCGCTCGTCGACGGCGTGGCCCGGCCCAACTCGCACAAGGTCAAGGCGGGCTCGTGGCTGGAGGTCACGCTGCCCGCGCCGGCCGCGCCGCCGGCAGTGGTGCCGCAGGCCGTGCCCGGCCTGACCGTGGTGTACGCCGACGACGACATCGTGGTGGTGGACAAGCCGGTCGGGGTGGCCGCGCACCCGAGCCCGGGCTGGACCGGCCCCACCGTGATCGGCGGGCTGGCCGGCATCGGCCACCGCATCTCCACCAGCGGCGCCGCCGAGCGGCAGGGCGTGGTGCACCGGCTCGACGTGGGCACCACCGGGATCATGGCGGTGGCCAAGAGCGAGCGCGCGTACACCGCGTTGAAGCGGGCGTTCAAGGAGCGCGAGGTGGAGAAGCGCTACCACGCCGTGGTGCAGGGCCACCCGGATCCGCTGCGCGGCACCATCGACGCGCCGATCGACAGGCACCCGCACCACGACTACCGCTGGGCGGTGGTCTCCGGCGGCAAGCCGAGCATCACCCACTACGACACGCTCGAGGCGTTCCCCGCCGCCAGCCTGCTCGACGTGCGGCTGGAGACCGGGCGTACGCACCAGATCCGGGTGCACTTCTCCAGCATGCGGCACCCCTGTGTGGGCGACCTGACCTACGGCGCGGATCCGACGCTGTCGGCCCGGCTGGGGCTGTCCCGGCAGTGGCTGCACGCCCGCTCGCTGAGCTTCGCGCACCCGGGCACCGGCGACGAGGTGACGTTCGTCAGCGAGTACCCGGACGACCTGGCCCGGGCGCTGGAGATCCTGCGCGACTGACGTGAGCGACGATCCCGCGCCGCCGCGCCGGTCCCGGTCCGCCGCGCTGACCTGGGTCGCACTGGCCTGCGCGCTCGTGGTGCTGGTGGTGGCGGTGGCGCAGCGGCGGGACCGGCCGGTGAGCGACCGCACCGTGGGCGAGGTGACGAGGGTCGGCGTGACCGACGGCGCGAGCATCCCGGCGTACCTGCGGGCCGCCGGGGACGAACTGGCCCGCCTCGGCGCGCCGGACGGCTACGCGCTGGTGTCGTTCGACGGCTACCTGACCCCGGCGCGGGCGGCCGCCGCGCTGGACGGCACGCGTGTCTCGGCGGTGGTGGCGCGGGTGCCGCTGCCCGGCCGGCAGACGGAGATCGTCCGGATCGCGGCGCTGCGCCTGCCGCAGGACGTGGTGGCCGGGATGGCCGGCGTCGCGACGCGCAAGGACCGGGAGGCCGTTGACTACCGCTCGCGCGCCGCCGCGACCACCGCGGATCCGGAACTGCGCCGGGTGTACGACAGCGGCGCGGAGGTCGCCGCCCGCGAGGCGGAGGCGTACCGGACCGGCTGCGCCTGCGTCTACGCCGCGGTCGTGAGTGCCGCGCCGGACGCCCTGCGCGCGCTCACCGGGCGTCCGGGCGTACGGGTGGTGGACCCGGCGCCGGAGGTGCGCCGCCTGGACCGGACCGTGTTCACCCCGCCGCTGCCCGAACAGCGCGACGTGGTCCGGCCGCCGGCCGACACCGGCCCGGCCGAGGCAGGCGGAATGGGCGATTCGTCGGAAGCCGCACGGACGGTGAGCGGACCTTCACCCACCGCCCCCGCGCCCGCCGCCGGCTCCGGGACGCCCAATCCCGCTCCCACCTCCTGAGACATCGGGGTACGCGGCGACCCGGCCGATCCCATGGTGCGGCGGACCACCGGGCGATGTGCGGCGCGGGGAGTGGTCCGAATAGGGTTTCGTTCGTAGCCTGTCAGGCGGAGATCGATGGGCTGGGGGAGGGCGAATCCTTGGACGGCAGCGAGACCGGCTGGGGTCGGCAGGGCGAGCCGGCACCGCGGTGGCGGGCGCTGCTCGACCGGGCCCGGCTCGGCGGTCGCGGCGCGGAGCACGCCGACGCCGACCGGCACGTCGAGGAGCAACCGGCGCCGCCGCCCGACCCGCTGCCCCGTCGTGGCGCGGGCGCCGGGTGGACCGGGCGCGCCACCGCCGTCGGCCGCGCCCCCGACGGGTCGTACGGCGCCGAGCCCGGTTACCGGGCCGAGGCCACGTTCCGGGTCGACCCGGCCTTCCGCGCCGATCCCCGGCACGACGGCGAGCCCGCCTACCGGGCCGAACCGGCGTACCGCAGCGATCCGGAGCCGTCCTGGCGCGCCGGGCAGCCCTACCCGCCCGACCCGTCCTGGCGCGCCGACCCGTCGTTCGCGCCCGAGCCGGCACTCGCGCCTGAGCAGCCCTTCACCGCCGAGCCGCGCCCGGAGCCGTCCTGGCGGCCCGAACCGGCCCGTCCGGAGCCGCGCGGCCGGGCCGAGGCGCCGGCCGAGTCCCGGTACTCCCTTCTGGACGGCGGCTACCGGCCCGCGCCGCCCCCGCCCGAGTCCCGTTACGCGCTGCTCGACCGGGGCCGCTACCGGCCGGACACGCCGCCCGCCCCGGAGCCGGTGGTGCCCGCGCCCCGCCGCCCGCTGGAGGGCCGCTCCGGCCGGGTCGACGCGGCCCAGGTGCAGTGGCGCGCCCCGGAGCCGGACCCGGAACTGGAGCGGGCGACCAGCGTGCTGCGGCGCGAGCTGGGCACCCCGCGGGTGCTCGCCTTCGCCAACCCCAAGGGCGGGGTGCACAAGACCACCGCGACGGTGCTCGCCGCCGCGACGGTGGGCAGTGTCCGCGGACGCGGCGTACTCGCCTGGGACGACAACGAACTGCGCGGCACGCTCGGTCTGCGGGCCGGCAGCGCCCGGCACGCCCGTACCATCCGGCACCTGATCCACGACCTGGCGCAGATCGAGATCCTCGAGGGCAACACGCTGCTGTCGCACCTCGACGACTACCTGCGGCACGCCTCCGACGGCTCGTACGACGTGCTGGCCGGCGAGGAGAGCCCGCGCTTCGCGCAGCGGCTCGACCAGTTCACCGTCAAGCGGGTGCTGGAGCTGCTGCGCCGCACCCACGAGGTGGTCTGCGTGGACACCGGCAACAACGTGGAGAGCCCGAACTGGCGCACCGTCATGCAGGCCGCCGACCAGCTCGTGGTGACCACCGTGCCGCGCGAGGACGCGGCGTTCAGCGCGGACTGGATGCTCGACCTGCTGCACGAGGTGGGCATGGGCGAGCTGGCCGACAACGCGGTCACGCTGATCTCCTGCCCCACGCCGGGGCGTACCTCGTTGCAGGACGACCTGGAACGGCACTTCGCCACCCGGACCCGGGCGGTCGCCGTGGTGCCCTACGACCCGGCGCTGGAGACCGGCTCCTCGATCGAGTACCACCAGCTCCAGGCCGAGACCCGCAACGCCTGGCTCAAGGCGGCAGCGGTGATGCTGGAACCGTTCGCGCGCTGAGCGGCGACCACCGCCCCGCGCCGTGCCCGGGCCTGAGAGGATCAACGGGTGAGTCCGGACACCCCTGAGCCCGAGCGGGCGCGCGAGCGCACCGACGGCACCGACGCGCGTCCCGGCGACGCCCCGCGTCCCGGCGGCGTGTGGCCCGAGCACGCTCAGCCGCCCGGCTGGCCCGGCGGCCTGCCGGTACCCGCCGGCACGCCGGTCACCGCACCCGGCGCCGACCCGCTCGCCGGATACCCGGGCGTGGTGGCGGAGCTACCCGGTGCCACCCGGTCCCGCCGCCCGCTGCTGACCGCGCTCGGCGTGGTCGCGCTGCTCACCGCGCTCGGCGCGCCGCTGGGCCTGCTGTGGGCGTGGGCGGCGCCCGCCACCCCGGTCCGGCAGACCCCCGCCGGCACGGTCTACGCGACCACGCAGCCGGAGCAGCCGATCGCCGCGGACGGCTGGTTCAGCCTCCTGACGCTCGGCTTCGGCGTGCTCGCCGCGATCGCCCTGTGGGTGCTGCTGCGGCGTCGGCGCGGGCCGGCCGGCCTGGTCGCGGTGACGCTCGGCGGTCTCGGCGCGGCGGTGGTGGCCTGGCAGGTCGGCCGCCGGATCGGGCTGTCGACGTTCCAGCGGCTGGTGGAGACCGCGCCGCCGGGCACCGCCTTCACCAAGCCCGTCGACCTGCGCGCCGGCGGCGTCGACTGGTACGGCCCGCTGCCGGTGCCGCACGGGAACCTGCTGCTCGCCGCGTTCGGCGCCGCAGTCACGTACACGCTGCTGGCGGGCTGGTCGCGGTGGCCGTCGCTGCGGCCGGAGCCGGAGCCCGACGCGGCCTGGCCGCCGCCCCCGCCCGGGTTCAGTTCGGCGCCGGGGGACCAGCCAGCTCGCTGAGCGGCACCGGCACCGCGCGCACCTGGCGCAGCAACGCCGTCTCCCGGTTGAGCAGGCGCAGCTCGGCGCGCAGCCGCCCGGCCGTGTCGTCGGCGGCGAGCAGCCGCTGCCGGTCGGCGACGGTCAGCGCGGCGGTCGCGGCGACCAGGTGCGACAGGACCGTCGGATCCTCCGGCAGCTGCTCGGTGATCTCCTGCTGGTCCGGCCGGATCAGGCCGAGATATTGCCGGAACACCGAGATCACCCGGGCCGCCAGCAGGTCGGAGACCTCGTCCGGGCCGTCCGGCTCGGGCAGCCACTCCACCTCGGCGGTCAGGTACGGCTCGGCGGAGGCATCCACCTCGGCGACCCGGAACCGCCGCCGCCCGACCGTGACGATGTCGAAGCCGCCGTCGGCCAGCTCGGTGACCTGCCGCAGCTCGGCGGTGCAGCCGACCTCGTGCAGCGTGACGTCGCCGCCGACCGGCCCGGAACGCCCCGGCGGCCCGGCCGCCGCGACCTCCCAGCCGGCCTGGATCGCCACCACGCCGAACTCGCGCGGCGCGCCCTCGGGCAGCCCCACGAGGTGGCGCACCAGCGCCTTGTAGCGCTCCTCGAAGATGTGCAGCGGAAGGACCAGCCCGGGGAAGAGGACGGTCCCGAGCGGGAACACCGGCAGCCGTGCGCTCACGTGATCGAGCGTATCGCCAACCCGCCCGCCCGCGCGTGTCCCGGCTCACCGTCCCGGCGTGCGGGCGGGCCCGGCCGGTGACACCGGCGGCGGCCTAGACTCGCAGGCGTGCTGAATCGGATCGACCTGCGCGGCGGGACCCGTGACCCGCGCCGCCTGCTGCCCCGTGCCCAGCTCGACGTCTCCGTGGCGGTCGAGCGGATCCGCCCGCTCGTGGAGGCGGTCCGGGACCATGGGTACCCGGCGATCCGGGAGGCGAGCGAACGGTTCGACGGCGTCTCGCCGGAGCGGCTGCGGGTGCCGGTCGAGACGATCCGCGCCGCCGAGGACGAGCTGGACCCGCAGGTCCGCGCCGCGCTGCTGGAGTCGATCACCCGGGCCCGCAAGGTCCACGCCGACCAGCGGCGTACCGACCACACCACGACTGTGGTGCCGGGTGGCACGGTGACCGAGCGGTGGGTGCCGGTCGACCGGGTCGGTCTGTACGTCCCCGGCGGCCTGGCCATGTACCCGTCGACGGTGGTGATGAACGTGGTCCCGGCCCAGGCGGCCGGGGTGCGCTCGCTGGTGGTGGTGAGCCCGCCGCAGAAGGACAACGACGGCCTGCCGGACCGCCGGGTCCTGGCGGCCTGCGCGCTGCTCGGCGTGGACGAGGTGTACGCGGTCGGCGGCGCCCAGGCGGTCGCCATGCTCGCGTACGGCGCGGGTGTCGACCCGGCCGGCGACGAGCGCTGCGAGCCGGTCGACATGATCACCGGCCCGGGCAACATCTGGGTCACCGCCGCGAAGCGGCTGCTGCGCGGCGTGGTCGGCATCGACGCCGAGGCCGGCCCGACCGAGATCGCGATCCTGGCCGACGACACCGCCGACCCGGCGCACGTCGCCGCCGACCTGATCAGCCAGGCCGAGCACGACCCGCTCGCCGCGAGCGTGCTCGTCACCCCGTCCACCGCGCTGGCCGACGCGGTCGACGCGGAGCTTGCCCGGCAGGCGCCGGCGGCCAAGCACGCCGAGCGGATCGGCACCGCGCTGCGCGGCGAGCAGAGCGGCGTGGTCCTCGTCGACGACCTGGAGGCGGGCCTGCGGGTGGTCGACGCGTACGCGGCCGAGCACCTGGAGATCCAGACCGAGAACGCCCGCGAGTGGGCGCTGCGGGTCCGCAACGCCGGGGCGGTGTTCGTGGGCGCCTGGTCGCCGGTGTCGCTCGGCGACTACTGCGCGGGCTCCAACCACGTGCTGCCCACCGGCGGCTGCGCGCGGCACTCCTCCGGGCTGTCCGTGCAGTCGTTCCTGCGCGGCGTGCACCTGGTCGAATACACGCGGGACGCGCTGCGCGAGGTGGCGCCGCACGTGGTCACCCTGGCGACCGTGGAGGACCTGCCCGCGCACGGCCAGGCGGTCAGCGTCCGGTTCGGCGAGGGCGGCGCGTCGTGACCACGCTCGACGACCTGCCGATCCGCGACGACCTGCGCGGACGGACGCCGTACGGGGCGCCGCAGCTCGACGTGCCGGTGCGGCTGAACACCAACGAGAACTCCTACCCGGTGCCCGAGCCGGTGGTGGAGGCGATCGGCAAGGCGGTCGCCGCCGAGCTGCGCGACCTCAACCGCTACCCGGACCGGGACGCGACGGCGCTGCGCGCCGACCTGGCCGCGTACCTCGGGCACGGGCTCACCGCCGACCACGTGTGGGCGGCGAACGGCTCCAACGAGATCCAGCAGCAACTGCTCCAGGCGTTCGGCGGTCCCGGGCGCACCGCGCTCGGCTTCACCCCGGCGTACTCGATGCACCCGCTGCTGGCGCTCGGCACCGGCACCCGGTGGGTGCCCGCCCGCCGCGGCGAGGACTTCGGGCTCACCGCCGGCGAGGCGGCGGCCCAGGTCCGCGAGCACCGGCCGGACGTGGTGTTCCTCTGCTCGCCGAACAACCCGACCGGCACCGCGCTCGACCCGGCGGTGGTCGCCGCCGTGCTGGACGAGGCACCCGGCATGGTGGTCGTGGACGAGGCGTACGCCGAGTTCGCCCGGCCCGGCACGGTGAGCGCGCTGGCGGTGCTGCCCGGCCACCCGCGGCTGGTGGTGACCCGCACCATGAGCAAGGCGTTCGGGTTCGCCGGCGGCCGGCTCGGCTACCTGGCCGCCGACCCGGCGGTGGTGGACGCGGTGCAGCTGGTCCGGCTGCCGTACCACCTGTCCGCGCTCACCCAGGCCGCCGCCCGCGCGGCGCTGGCGCACCGGGACGCCCTGCTCGGCACCGTGGCCGCGATCATGCGGCAGCGGGATCGGATCGTCGCCGAGCTGCGCGCCCGGGGCCACCGGGTGGCCGACAGCGACGCCAACTTCGTGCTGTTCGCCGTCGAGGGGGACCAGGCGGTGGCCTGGCGTACCCTGCTCGATGCCGGCGTGCTGGTGCGCGACGTCGGCCTGCCCGGCTGGCTGCGCGTCACCGCCGGAACCCCGACCGAGACCGACGCCTTCCTCACCGCGATGGAGACAGTTTCATGAGCCGGATCGCCCGGATCGAGCGGGTCACAAACGAGACGAAGGTGCTCGTCGAGATCGACCTCGACGGCACCGGCAAGGCCGACATCGAGACCGGTGTCGGCTTCTACGACCACATGCTCAACCAGATCGCCCGGCACGGCGGCTTCGACCTGACCGTGCACACCGTCGGCGACCTGGAGATCGACGCGCACCACACGATGGAGGACACGGCGCTCGCGCTGGGCACCGCGTTCGACCGGGCGCTGGGCGACAAGGCCGGCATCCGGCGGTACGGCTCGGCCACCGTCCCGATGGACGAGGTGCTGGTCCGGGCCGCCGTCGACCTGTCCGGCCGCCCGTACGTGGTGCACGACGAGCCGGCGCTGGCCCCGTACATCGGGCCGGTCTACCCGACGAGCATGACCCGGCACATCTGGGAGTCGTTCGGTCAGTCGGCCCGGATCACGCTGCACGTGGACGTGCTGCGCGCGGCCCGGCCCGGCGGTCACCCGGACGCCCACCACGTGGTCGAGGCGCAGTTCAAGGCCGTCTCCCGCGCGTTGCGCGAGGCCACCGCGATCGATCCGCGTAACGCGGGCGTGGTGCCGTCCACGAAGGGTGCTCTCTAATGAAGGTGCTGCCCACTCTTCTGTTGATCGTGGCCGGCCTGCTGGTCGGCGGGACGTGGTCGCTGCTCAAGCAGGGCGCGCCCCGCGCGGCCGTGGTGATCACCGGCCTGCTGGCCCTGCTGGCGACCGCCGCCGGCGTGCTCTGGCTGCTGCCGGGGGAGAGCTGATGGCACGGGTGGTGGTGCTCGACTACGGCTCGGGCAACCTGCGGTCGGCCGAGCGCGCGGTGGCGCGGGCCGGCGCCGACGTGACGGTCACCGACGACCTGGAGGCCGCCGCGTCGGCCGACGGCCTGGTGGTGCCGGGCGTGGGCGCGTTCGCCGCGTGCATGGCCGGGATCGAGGCGCTGGGCGCCGGGCCGGTCATCGCCGACCGGGTCGCCGCCGGGCGGCCGGTGCTGGGCATCTGCGTCGGCATGCAGATCCTCTTCGGGCACGGCGAGGAGCACGGCGTGGTCACCAAGGGGCTCGGGCTGCTGCCCGGCGGGGTGACCCGCCTGCCCGCGCGGCGGCTGCCGCACATGGGCTGGAACACCGTGCACCCGCCGGTCGGCTCGACGCTGTTCGCCGGGCTGCCCGAGGGCACCCGGTTCTACTTCGTCCACTCCTACGGGGTGACCGACCCGGCGGCGCTGGCCGAGGCGGGCGCCACGGTGACCACCGCGCACCACGGCGCGGACTTCGTCGCGGCGGTGGAGCGAGGGCCGCTCTCGGCGGCGCAGTTCCACCCGGAGAAGTCCGCCGACGCCGGTGCCGCGTTGCTGCGCAACTGGCTCGGCACGCTGTGACCGGCCCGCTGCCGGGCACGCGGGCGTCCGCGTGAGCAAGGAGCGGGCCCGCCGTCGCGCGGCGCGCGAGGCCGAGCAGGAGCGGGCGCGCGCCGCCCGTGCCCGCCGGGTGGCACGCCGGGAACGGCGTCGTTCCCTGGTACGCCGGTTGACGCCGTCGCTGCGGCGGGGGCGTACCGGCCGGCTGCGTCGGCACACGCGCCGCGAGCGGGCGACGATCCTGGTGCTCACCGCGGTGGCGGTGGTCGCCATCTGGGCTCTGGTGGACGACCTCGCGCTGCGGCTGGTGCTGGTCGTGTTGTTGTTGCTGGTCCTGCCCGCGATCGTGGTGATCGCGCTGGACCGTCGTTGAGGATCCGAGGAGAGAAGCGTTGAGCCTCACCCTGTTGCCCGCCGTGGACGTCGCCGACGGCCAGGCCGTCCGGCTCGTGCAGGGCGCCGCCGGTAGCGAGACCGCGTACGGCGACCCGCTGGACGCGGCCCTGGCCTGGCAGTCCGACGGCGCGGAGTGGATCCACCTGGTCGACCTGGACGCCGCGTTCGGGCGGGGCTCCAACGCCGCGCTGCTCGCCGAGGTGGTCGGCAAGCTGGACGTGAAGGTGGAACTGTCCGGCGGCATCCGTGACGACGAGTCGCTGCGGGCGGCGCTCGGCACCGGGGCGGCCCGGGTCAACATCGGCACCGCCGCGCTGGAGGACCCGCAGTGGTGCGACCGGATCTGCGGCGAGTACGGCGACCGGGTGGCGATCGGGCTGGACGTGCGCGGCCGTACCCTGTCGGCGCGTGGCTGGACCCGCGACGGCGGTGACCTGTACGAGGTGCTGGCCCGGCTCGACGCCGCAGGCGCGGCGCGGTACGTGGTCACCGACATCACCAAGGACGGCACCATGCGCGGGCCGAACCTGGACCTGCTGCGCGAGGTGTGCGCCCGCACCGACGCCCCGGTGATCGCCTCCGGCGGCGTGTCCACGCTTGACGACCTGCGGGCGCTGGCCACGCTGGAGCCGGTGGGGGTGGAGGGCGTGATCGCCGGCAAGGCGCTCTACGCGGGCGCGTTCACCGTCGCCGAGGCGCTGGCGACGCTGCGGGCCGGCGCGTGACGGCCGAGCCGCCCGCCGACGCCGGGGTGGTGACCCGGCTCGGCTCGGGCGGCCCGTGGGAGGCGCTGTACGGCTACTCGCGGGTGGTCCGGGCCGGTTCGCTGGCGATCACCGCCGGCTGCACCTCCACGGTGGACGGCCGGGTGGCGCACGCCGGTGACGCGGCGGCGCAGACCGCGCAGGCGATCCGGATCGGCCTGGACGCGCTGGCCGAGGTCGGCGCCGGGCCGGGGGACGTGGTGCGGACCCGGATGTACGTGACGGACCGGATCTTCGCCGACGAGGTGGGCCGGGCGCACAACGCGGTGTTCGGCCCGGTGCGTCCGGTCGCCACGATGGTGGTGGTGGCCGGGCTGATCGACCCGGATCTCCTGGTCGAGGTCGAGTTGGAGGCGTACCTCCCGGAGCGCTGACCGGTGCCCCGGGTGACCGGCGCCGCACCGCTCCACGGCCCGATAAGTTGTGCACAACTTAATTGCGAGCTACCGTTCTGGGCGTGACCGATGATCTGGTACTGCGCCGGCAGGTGTGCTTCGCGCTCTACGCGGCGTCGCGCGCCCTGACCGACGTCTACCGGCCCATCCTCGACGAGCACGGCCTGACCTACCCGCAGTACCTGGTGCTGCTGGTGCTCTGGGAGCGCGACGACGACGCCCCCACGGTCTCCGAGCTCGGCGCCGCGCTCCGGCTCGACTCCGGCACGCTCTCCCCGCTGCTCAAGCGGCTGGAGGCGGCCGGCCTGGTGGTGCGTACCCGATCGGCGGCGGATGAGCGCCGGGTCGAGGTGGGCCTCACCGACCGGGGCCGGGCGATGCGGGAGCGGATGGGTGACGTGCCGCGCCGGGTGGCCACCGCCACCGGGCTCTCCGAGGACGAACTGGTCTTCCTCCACGGCATCCTCACCCGGGTCACCGAGACGATCCACCGACAGAAGGAGCAGTGACATGCAGGTGCTCTACACCGCCTCCGCCCGCGCCACCGGCGACGGCCGCGACGGTCACGTCCGGACCTCCGACGGCACGGTCGAGCTGGACCTCGCCGTACCGAAGGAGATGGGTGGCGCCGGCGGCGCGGCCAACCCGGAGCAGCTTTTCGCGGCCGGCTACGCGGCCTGCTTCCACTCCGCGCTGCGCGTGGTGGCCCGCCAGGCCAAGGCGGACGTCTCCGGCTCCGTCGTCGAGGCCGAGGTGGGCATCGGCCCGAACGGCAGCGGCGGTTACGGCCTGGCTGTGACGCTCGTGGTGGACCTGCCCGCGGTCGAGCGCGCGGCCGCCGAGCAGCTCGTCGACGCGGCCCACCAGGTCTGCCCCTACTCGAACGCGACCCGTGGCAACGTCGAGGTGACCCGCACGGTCCGCGAGGCCCGATGAGCGGGACGAACCGGGAGATCCATCTGGCGTCCCGGCCGCAGGGCTGGCCGACGCCGGAGAACTTCCGGCTGGTCACCACCGAGGTGCCGACCCCGGGCCCGGGACAGGTGGTGGTCCGCAACCGGTTCATGTCCGTCGACCCGTACATGCGCGGGCGGATGAACGACGTCAAGTCGTACGTGCCGCCGTTCGCGCTCGACGCCCCGCTGGACGGCGGCGCGATCGGTGAGGTCGTGGCCGGCGAGGCCGGTGGCGTCAAGCCCGGCGACACCGTGCTGCACGGGCTCGGCTGGCGCGAGTACGCGCTGGTGGACGCCAAGGGCGTACGCAAGGTCGATCCCGGCCTGGCGCCGGTCACCGCGTACCTGGGCGTGCTCGGCATGACCGGGCTGACCGCGTACGCCGGGTTGCTGGACGTGGCGGCGATGAAGCCGGGGGAGACGGTGTTCGTCTCCGGCGCGGCCGGCGCGGTGGGCAGCATGGTCGGCCAGATCGCGAAGCTGCGCGGTGCCGGCCGGGTGATCGGCAGCGCCGGTTCCGCGGCGAAGGTGGAACGGCTCACCGCGCTGGGCTTCGACGCCGCCTTCGACTACCACGACGGCCCGGTGTCCAAGCAGCTCAAGGCCGCCGCCCCGGACGGCGTCGACGTGTACTTCGACAACGTCGGCGGTGACCACCTGGAGGCCGCGATCGGGGCGATGAACCTGCACGGCCGGGCCGCCATCTGCGGCATGATCGCGCAGTACAACGCCACCGAGCCGCCCGCCGCGCCGCGCAACCTGGCGCTGGTGATCGGCAAGCGGCTGACGCTGCGCGGCTTCCTCGTCGGTGACCACGGTCACCTGCGGGAGCAGTTCGTGCAGGAGGTGGCGGGCTGGCTGCGCGAGGGCCGGCTGTCGTACGACGAGACGATCGTCGACGGCATCGAGCAGGCCCCGGAGGCGTTCCTCGGCCTGCTGCGCGGCGAGAACCTCGGCAAGATGCTGGTCCGTCTCTGACCGGCGCGAACGCGCACCACAGCGGGCGGTGGTGACCGGCCTCACCGGCGGGTCACCACCGCCCGCGCGTTCGTTAGGCTCGGGGCATGACGGTGGCGGTACGGGTCATCCCGTGTCTGGACGTGGACGCCGGGCGCGTGGTCAAGGGGGTCAACTTCCTCGACCTGCGCGACGCCGGCGACCCGGTGGAGCTGGCGGCGGCGTACGACCGGGCCGGCGCGGACGAGCTGACCTTCCTCGACGTCACCGCCTCGTCCAGCGACCGGGGCACCATGCTCGACGTGGTGCGGCGCACCGCCGAGTCGGTCTTCATCCCGCTCACCGTCGGCGGCGGCGTCCGCCGGGTCGCCGACGTCGACACGCTGCTGCGCGCCGGGGCGGACAAGGTCGGCGTGAACACCGCCGCCATCGCCCGGCCGGAGCTGATCGCCGAGATCGCCGACCGGTTCGGCCGGCAGGTCCTGGTGCTCTCGCTCGACGTGCGCCGCGCCCCGGACGGCACGACCTCGAGCGGCTTCGAGGTGACCACGCACGGCGGCCGGCGGGGCACCGGGCTGGACGCGGTCGAGTGGGCGGCGCGCGGCGCCGAGCTGGGCGCGGGCGAGATCCTGCTCAACTCGATGGACGCCGACGGCACCAAGGCCGGGTTCGACCTGCCGCTGATCCAGGCGGTCCGCGAGGTGGTCGACGTGCCGGTGATCGCCAGCGGCGGCGCGGGCGCTGTGGCCCACTTCCCGCCGGCCGTCGGCGCCGGGGCGGACGCGGTGCTCGCGGCGAGCGTCTTCCACTTCGGCGAACTGACGGTCGGCGAGGTCAAGGACGCGCTGCGCGGCGCCGGGCACCCGGTGCGCTGAGCCGGCGCTCACGGCCGGCCGGAGTGCCCCTCGGGGGAGCGGCGCGGCATCGGGATCGACCGGACCACGTACTCCTGCACGGCGGCGGCGTGGTCGTCCTCTGCGAGCTGCCACTCGGACTCGGCGGGCGGGTGCCGCCGGGTCAGCACGCCCTGCACCGTGTCCACTGTGGTGCCGAGCCCGGCGCTGGGCCGGGTGCGCCAGAGCCGCTCACCGTCCGGGGTGACCCGGAACCAGCCGTCGGCGACGCTGACCAGGCCCGCCCCGACCAGCCGCCGGACCGCGCCCTCCACCTCGTGCCGTTCCGGGATGGCCTGGTTGAGGTGGTCGGCGGTGGAGAGGACGTCGGCCAGCCGTACGCCTTCGGGGCGACGTGTGGCGGCGGCCCGCCGGTGCCGGCCGGCGCCACTGGCGATGACAAGCGCGACGAAGATCCAGGCGTCGCTCCAACGCCATCCGTTCTCCCCCATGCAGGAATGATGCCCGGCCGCGACGGCGGAGGAAACACCTGGTTTCCCTGTTGTGCGTCGTCGCAGCTCAGCGCGTTGCGGATCGAACCGGTCCGTGGCGGTCGGCCCGACTGCGCTCACGTAGCGTAGGCACCGGCCGCCGGCCTTGCGGGCAGCGCGAAGACCGGGATGAAGAACTGGGCCAGCGGGCCGATGGTCAGCGCGTACGCCACGGTGCCGAGGCCGACGGTGCCGCCGAGCAGCCAGCCGAGCGCCAGCACGGTGACCTCGATGACGGTGCGGACCAGCCGGACCGAGAATCGGGGGTGGCGGGCGACGAAGCCGGTCATCAGCCCGTCGCGTGGGCCGGGGCCGAGCCCGGCGCCCAGGTAGAGGCCGGTGGCGGCCCCGTTGGCGACGATCCCGGCGACGAGCAGCGCGACCCGGACCGGCATGTCCTCCCCGGGCGGCAGCACGGCCAGGGTGGCGTCGACGACCAGTCCGATCACCACGACGTTGCTGACCGTGCCGAGGCCGGGCCGCTGCCGCAGCGGGATCCAGAGCAGCAGTACGAGGGCGCCGACGGCGATGGTGACGGTCCCGAAGGACAGGCCGGTCTGCCGGGCCAGCCCCTGGTGGAACACGTCCCACGGGTCCAGCCCCAGCTCCGAGCGGATCATCAGCGCCATGCTCACGCCGTAGAGGACCAGCCCGGCGTAGAGCTGGGTGAGCCGTCGCGCCGGCCGGTGCCGGAGATTGCCAAGCTGTGCCATGCATGCCACCCTAGGGGCCAATCGTGGACCTCAAGCGTGCCAATTTCGGGGGTGTGGCTATGACCAGTCAGGTGCGCGGTGTCCAATTGGCGCGGCTCCTCGGCCAGTGGCACGCCCTGCCGGGCCGCCGGCGCAGCCCCGACTACGCCGCGCTCGCCGGCGCCGTCCGCGGCTTGCTCGCCGACGGGCGGCTCCCACTCGGGGTACGCCTGCCGGCCGAGCGGGAACTGGCCGAAGCGCTGCGGATCAGCCGGACCACAGTCACCGCCGCGTACCGGGAACTGCGGGAGAGCGGCCACCTGGCCAGCCGCCGGGGAGCGGGAAGCTGGACCATGCTGCCCGGCGGGCACCGGGTGGCCAGCACCGGGCTGTGGACGCCGCTGGACGACCGCGACATGATCGACCTCGGCGTGGCCGCGCTGTCCGCGCCCCCGCAGCTCGTCCCGGCCGCCCGGGCCGCGGCCGAGGACCTGCCCCGCTACCTCGGCGGCGCCGGCTACCACCCGACCGGCATCATCGAGCTACGCGAGGCGGTGGCCCGCGCGTACACCGACCGGGGACTGCCCACCAGCCCGGAGCAGATCATGGTCACCAGCGGCACCCAGCACGCGCTGGACCTGGTGCTGCGGCTGGCCCTGTCGCCCGGCGGCGGCGTGCTCGTCGAGTCGCCCACCTACCCCAACGCGCTGGCCGCGCTGTCCGCCCGCCGGGCCCGGATCGCCACCCACGGCCTGTCCGACGAGGGCTGGGACGCCGAACTGCTGCTCGGCAGCCTCCGGCAGACCCGGCCGAAGCTCGCGTACGTGATCCCCGAGTTCCAGAACCCGACCGGCCACCTGATGGCCGCCGACCTGCGCGAGCGGCTGGTCGGCACGGCCCACGCGGCCGGCACCGACCTGGTGGTCGACGAGTCCTTCGTCGACCTGCCGCTGGACGACACCACGCTGCCGCCGCCGGTGGCCGTCTTCGACAGGCACTCCCGGGTGATCAGCATCGGCGGCATGAGCAAGCCCTACTGGGGCGGGCTGCGGATCGGCTGGGTCCGCGCCTCCGCGCCCCAGGTCCAGCGGCTGGCCGCGGCCCGGGTCGGGGTGGACATGGCCAGCCCGGTGCTCGACCAGCTCGTCGCCGTGCACCTGCTCACCGAGGCGCCGGCCATCGTGGCCGCCCGCCGGGCCCAGCTCGTCGCCCAGCGGGACGCCCTGGTCGCGGCGCTCGCCGACCGGCTGCCCGACTGGCGGGTACGGGTGCCGAGCGGCGGCGTCACGCTCTGGGCCGAGCTGGACGGGCCGATCTCCAGCGCGCTGGCCCGGGCGGCCGAGGAGGTCGGCGTACGGCTGGCGCCCGGACCCCGGTTCGGCCTGGACGGGACGCTGGAGCGTTTCCTGCGGCTGCCCTTCACGCTGCCCGCCGACGAGCTGGTGGAGGCGGTGGGCCGACTCGCGGCGGTCCGCTACGACCTGGACCGGACCAGCCGGCCGCAGTGGCGGGAGCCGAGCGTCATCGCCTGAGCGGGCGGTGCCCGTTCCGGTGGTGAATGGGCCGAACGGCGGCTGCGGGACGGCCCGTGCCCGCAGACTGCCCGGGTGGGGAACGGGAGGGGAGTCCGGCGGTCGTGGAGCGTGCGGTCCGCCGCCCCGGGATCCCGCACCACCCGGCTGGAGCTCTTCTACGATCTGGTCTTCGTCTTCGCGTTCCTGAACGTCACCACGCTCACCGCCTCGGAGCTCACGCCGGCCAACCTCTACCGCTTCCTGCTGGTGCTGGCGCTGCTCTGGTGGTCGTGGACCGGCTTCGCCCGGATGGGCAACTTCTTCCGCGCCGACCAGGGCGTGCTGCCGCTGGTCGGCTTCGTCACCGTGGCGGCGACGTTCCTGCTGGTGCTCAGCGAGCCCAGCGCGTTCGAGGACCTCCCCGGCGGGTTGCCCGGCCCGCTGGTCTTCGCCGGCTGCTACTTCGTGATCCGGATGGCCCAGCTCACCGTCTTCGGCTGGGTGGACCGGGCCGACCCGGTCCGGCACCGCCGGCTGCTGCTGCGCGCCGCGTTCCCGGCCGCCGCCACGGTGCTGCTGGTGATCGCCGGAACCGTGCCGACGCGGCTGCCGCAGGAGCGGTTCGCGATCCCGTTGCAACTGGCGCTCTGGACGCTGGCGCTGCTCGTCGAGTACATCGGCGGCGTGACGCTCGCCCGCCAGTGGTGGGTGGTGGTCTCCGCCGGGCACTGGGCCGAACGGCACGCGCTGATCGTGCTGGTCGCGCTCGGTGAGTCGATCATCGCGCTCGGCTTCGGTCCGAAGCACGGGCTGCCGCTGACCGGGCCGGTGGCGGTGTCGGCGCTGCTCGGCATCGTGGTCGTCGCGGCGCTGTGGTGGGCCTACTTCGACACGCTCGCCTTCGCGATGGAGCAGGCGCTGCACCACGCCCGTGACGAGGCCACCCGGGTCCGGATGACGCGCGACGTGTACACGTTCATGCACCTGCCGATGGTGGCCGGAATCATCCTCTACGCGCTCGGCCTCAAGGACCTGCTGGCCGAGGCCGCCGACCCGAACACGCCTTCCTGGGGACTGCCGCTGGGCGACTTCTGGGGCGCGATCCTGTTCGGCGGGGTGGCGTTGCACCTGCTCAGCCTCGCCGGGTGCTGGTGGCTCGCGCTGCGCGAGGTGCACCGGCCGCTGCTGCTCACTGTGGTGGCGCTGGCGGTCGTCGGCCCGTTCGTCTTCCGTGTCCCGGAGCTGATCGCGCTCGGCGTGCTCGCGGTGATCACCGGCGCCGGTGTCGCCTGGGAGACGCGCTCCGAGGACGGCCACCGGCGCCGGGTACGCCAGCTCGCGCTGGAGGAGCAGATCGCCGCCGAGGCCGAGCAGAGCCACTGGCGGCAGCAGCATCTGTGAACGGCACGCGGCCGTGCCCCGGGACGGTGGGGCACGGCCGGCGCGACCGTACGGCGGTGCGGGTCACAGCTCGGCGAGCGTGCCCTCGTACATCTTGTCGATCTCGGAGGCGAAGTTCGTCTCCACGCTGCGGCGCTTGATCTTCAGCGACGGCGTGACCTCGCCGTCCTCGATGGTCAGGTCACGGGGGAGGATGGCCACCTTCTTGATCGTCTCCCAGCGGTTGAGCTTGGCGTTCAGCTCGGCCACGTACCCCTCGACCATCTCCCGCGCCTGCGGCGAGGTGACGATCGTGGTGTAGTCGCTGCCCTCCAACGGGGTGCCGGCGGCCCAGCCCTTGATCGCGTCCGGGTCCAGCGTGACGAGCATGGTGCAGTAGTTGCGCGCCTGCCCGATCACCACCGCCTGCGAGGTGTACGGGCACACCGCCTTGAACATGCCCTCGATGTGCGACGGCGCCACGTACTTGCCGCCGGACGTCTTGACCAGGTCCTTCTTCCGGTCGGTGATGCGCAGGTAGCCGTCGGCGTCGAGCGTGCCGATGTCACCGGTGCGGAAGAAGCCGTCCTCGGTGAACGCCGCGGCGGTCTCCTCGGGCAGGTTGTGGTAGCCGCGCATGACCGGCTTGCCGCGCAGCAGGACCTCACCGTCGGTGTCGATCCGGCACTCCAGGTCGCCCATGGCCCGGCCCACGCTGCCGATCTTCAGCCCGTCGGGCGGGTTCACGAACGCGCCGGCGCTGGTCTCGGTCAGGCCGTAGCCCTCGGAGATGGGCAGGTTGGCGGCGGCGAAGAAGGTGGCGATCTCCTTGCTCAGCGGCGCCGCGCCGGAGACCAGCACCCGCATCCGGCCGCCGAGCCGGGCCTGGAGCTTGCTGAACACGAGCTTCTCGGCCAGCGCGTACTTCATCCGCAGCCCGGCCGGGACCGGCTTGCCGGCCTGCTCCAGCGCGACCTTCTCCTTGCCGACCCCGACGCCCCAGGCGAAGATCTTGGCCTTGGCCCCGCCCGCGCCCTGCGCGGTGGTGACCGCCTTGTTGTAGACCTTCTCGAAGACCCGGGGTGCGCCGCACATGAGCGTCGGCTGCACCACGCCGAGCAGGTCGACGAGCTTGTCCACCCGGCCGTCGACGTACGTGGGCAGGCCGACGTGGGTGGCGCCGCAGAGCAGCGTCTTGCCGAACGAGTGCGACAGCGGCAGCCACAGGTACTGCAGGTCGTCGACGCGCAGCAGGCCCAGCTCGGCCTGCGCCACGCCCTCCCAGCACCAGCCGCCGTGCAGCAGCTCCACGCCCTTCGGGCGGCCGGTGGTCCCCGAGGTGTAGATCAGCGTGGCCAGGTGGTCCGGGCCGATGCCGGCGACGAGCATGTCGATCAGGTCCGGCTCGGCGCTCAGCGCGGCGGCGCCGCGTTCCTCCAGCTCGGCCAGGGTGAGCTGCGGGACGGCCGCCGCCGGGTCGGGCGTGCCGTCGAAGAGCACGACGTGGGTCAGCGCGGGCAGGTCCGCCCCGGCGATCTTCGCCGCCTGGGCCGGGTTCTCCGCGAACAGCACCTTCGAGCCGGAGTCGGCGATGATGTAGACCGCGTCCTCGGGCTCGGTGGTGGGGTAGACGGTGGTGGTGGCACCACCGGCGCACATGATGCCGAAGTCGGCGAGCACCCAGTCCAGGCGCGTGTTGGCCAGGATCGCCACCGGGTTCTCCAGGCCGACACCGAGCCCGTGCAGCCCGGCGGCGATCGCCTTGGCGCGCTGCCCGACCTGCTCCCACGTCAGCCAGACCGGGCCCGAGTCGTCGGGTGCGGGGTGGGCGAAGGCGTGCCGGTCGGGGGAGTCCGCCACGCGCTTGAGGAACATGTCGGGTACGGAACGGTACGGTACATCGAGAGCCATCGCTGTAGCCGCCTTCAGGGGTGGAGGGACGTGACGGGGGTCACGCCGGTCTGCGGTTACCGAAGGGTATTGCGTGCACCCGGCCAGCGGCTAGCCCCGATCGGCCGAGTCGCCGGCGGTCCCGCCCTGCTGGAACCGGTCAGGCGTACCGGCCGGCCGCGCGGGACCAGTCGTAGGTGGCCCGGATCCAGTCCCGGCGGGTGTCCAGGAAGACCCGCATCCCCTCGTCGGCCACCGCGCTCAGCGCCGCGTCCCGCTCCGCGTACGTGGCGAGGGCCGTGTTGAACCGGTCCGCCGCCGCGTACAGCGCCGCCGTCTCGTCCCGACCGGTCTCGCCCGCGATCGTGGTGACCAGGTTGTGCGCCTCCGGGGCGGCGCCCCGCTCCTTGCCGTAGGAGAACAGGTCGTTGCACCAGCAGACCAGGTCCGTGGCCAGCGCGTCCAGCGCGGTGAGCGCCGGCGCGACCCGCTGGTCGGCCCGGGGCGCGGACGGGCGGGCCAGGTCGGTCACCGTGAAGCTGGGGCGCACGCCGCCGGTGTGGCGGCGCATCTGCGTGTACTCGGCCACCCCCGGCACCCGGTGGCGCTCCCGGTTGGCGGCCTCCCAGAGCAGCGCCAGCAGGTACTCCCGCAACTGGCTGACCAGGCGCAGCAGGTGAGCCGGGCGGCCCCGGTCGCGGGCCCGGCGGCACAGGTCGTGCAGCGCGAGGGCGATCGGACCGCCCTCGGTGGGTGCGGGCGCCTCCGGGTCGCCGTGCCGGTCGAGCACCGCCAGCAGCGCGGCCAGCGTGGGCGCCAGCAGCGTGGGCGTCGCGCCGAGCCCGTCGTCGTCGCAGGCGTCGTCCACCACGAACAGCCAGTTGATCAGGTCGGTGAGCATCCGCAGCCCGGACGGCGACGCCTCGGGGCAGGCGCGTGCGGCCAGCTCCGCGGCGTGCGCGCCCTCCAGGCGCCGGCGCCCGGCCTGGTCCTTCACCAGGCCGAAGTCTCGTACCCAGGCGGCGCTCTCCGCGGCCGCCACGTCGACGGCGGGGTGGCGCCGGGAGGGAAAGGGCGGCTCGTGCAGTGCCGAGAGGGCGAAGTCGCGCATCGTCGTCCCCTGTCCGCCGCCCCGCGGGGTCGGGCCGGTGCGCAGGAGCGTACGGGAGTTCGTAACCGTTATCGAAGTCCGGGTGTCCACTTTCCACTGTCGGCGAGCGAGTGGCTACCCGTCCTCGGTCACAGACCCAGCTCGGCGGTGCGCAGGCGCTCGGCGCGGTCGGCCGGACCGTCCACCTGGACCCGGGCCACCCGCTGCCGTCCGGTGAGGAACAGCACCAGCTCGCCCGGCGCACCGACCAGCCGCAGCCGTTCGCCGCCGGCGCCGGCCCGCAGTTCGCCGTACCCCGGCGCCTGCACCAGCACCTCGGCCGGGAACCGCCGCAGCGCCATCCGGGCCAGCAGGGACACCCGCTTCCACAGCACCGCCTGCTGCCCGGCCGGCAGGTCACGCGGGTGCCAGCCCGGGCGGGCGCGCCGCACGTCCTCGTGGTGGATGAAGAACTCCATCCCGTTCGCCAGTTCGTCGGTGAGCGGGTTGCTCACCGGGCTCCACGCCGGGGGACGGCGCACCCGGGCGATCAGGTCGGCGTACGGCCCGGCGGCGACCCGCTTACGGACCGACTCGCCGTAGCCGCGCAACGGCGGCAGCAGGATCCCGCCCGCCGCGTCCGGCCGGCGCTCCCGCACCAGCAGGTGCGCCGCCAGGTCACGGGTCGACCACCCCTCGTTCACAGTCGGTGCGTCCGGTCCCAGTTCCAGCATCAGGTCGGCGAGCGCCTCGCGCTCCGCTCGGGCGTACCGCGGCATGGCCCGATCGTAGGCCGGTCCCGGCCGATCGGCGCGCCACGCCCGGCGGGATCCGGCCGCCGGATCGGTCCCGGCCGTCGTCCGCGCAGCTCCGGTGGGAACGTGACGGCGGACATATCCCGGCCGGGTCGGCGGAGTCGGCGCCGAGCGGTAAGGATGGGGGAGAAAACTGCGGCTTACGGCGGGGGAGAGCGTGGCGAGCGGGACAAGTCGGGACGTCCTCGGCAGAGGGCTGCGGGTGCTCGGCCGGGCCATCCGGGAACAGCCACGGATCTTCGCGGTCGCGGTCAGCGGCAGCGTGCTGTTCGGCCTCCTGGTGATCGCGAGCGCGTACGTGGTCGGCGCGGTGGTCGGCGACGTGGTCGTGCCGGCCGTGGAGCGCGGCGAGGTGGCCGGCGGGGCGCTGGCGCTCGCCGCGGCGGCGCTGTTCGGCATCAGCGTGCTGCGGGTGGTCGGCATCTTCGGCCGCCGGCTCGGCGCCGGATACATGCAGTACCGGCTCCAGGCCGCCTACCGCCGCCGGGTCACCCGCCGCTACCTGGACCTGCCGCTTTCCTGGCACCACCGCAACTCCACCGGCACGCTGCTGTCGAACGCCAACTCCGACGTGGAGGCGGCCTGGTACCCGATCGCCCCACTGCCGTTCGCGGTCGGCACGCTGGTGATGCTCGTCGGCGCGGTGGCCTCGCTGTTCTTCACCGACTGGGCGCTGGCCCTGGTCGGCCTCGCGGTGTTCCCCGCGCTGTTCGCGCTCAACGTCGTCTACTCCCGCCGGATGGCGCCCCGGCAGGCCCGGGCGCAGCGGCTGCGGGCCGAGGTCAGCGGCATCGCGCACGAGAGCTTCGACGGCGCGCTGGTGGTCAAGACGATGGGCCGCGAGGCCCAGGAGACAGCCCGCTTCGCGTCCCGCGCCGGTGAACTGCGCGACGCGCTGATCTCGGTCGGCCGGCTGCGCGGCGTGTTCGACCCGATGCTGGAGACGCTGCCCAGCCTCGGCACGCTCGCCGTGCTGGTGGTCGGCGCGATCCGGCTGCGGCAGGGCGCGATCAGCGTGACCGAGCTGGTCAGCGTCGCGTTCCTGTTCACCGTGCTGGCCTTCCCGGTACGCGCCATCGGCTGGGTGCTGGCCGAACTGCCGCGCAGCGTCGCCGGCTGGGACCGGGTCCGCCGGGTGCTCGACGCGACAGGTGAGATGCCGTACGGCACCACGACGCTCGACCCGGCCACCCGCGAGCCGGCCACGCTCGGCTTCGACGACGTGCACTTCGCGTACGAGCCGGCCGAGGCACACCTGCCCGGTGCCAAGGTGCTCGGCGAGGTGACGTTCACCGTGCCCGCCGGGAAGACGGTCGCGCTGGTCGGCCCCACCGGCGCGGGCAAGTCGACGATCGCGTCGCTCGCCGTGCGCCTGGTCGACCCGGGCGCCGGGCGGGTCACGCTGGACGGCGTGGACGTGCGGGAGCTGACCGCCGCCTCGCTCGCCGGCAACGTGGCGCTGGTGGCGCAGGTGCCGTTCGTCTTCGACGACACGGTCCGGGCCAACATCGCGCTCGACCGGGCCGGCATCGGCGACGACGAGGTGTGGGCGGCGCTGCGGCTCGCCGAGGCGGACGGGTTCGTGGCCGCGCTGCCGGACGGGCTGGACACGATGGTCGGCGAGCGGGGCACGTCGCTGTCCGGCGGTCAGCGCCAGCGGCTCACGCTGGCCCGGGCGCTCGCCGGGCGGCCCCGGCTGCTGGTGCTCGACGACGCCACCAGCGCCGTCGACCCGCGGGTCGAGGCGGCCATCCTGGCCGGGCTGCGCGCGCCCACCGACGGCGGTGCCCCGGCGTCGATCCTGGTGGTGGCGTACCGCCGGGCCACCATCGCGCTCGCCGACGAGGTGATCTACGTGGAGCAGGGCCGGGTGGTGGCCCGCGGCACCCACACCGAGCTGCTGACCACCGTGCCCGGCTACGCCGACCTGGTCACCGCGTACGAGCAGGCCGAGCAGGAACGCGAGCAGAAGCAGACGTACGACGAGGTCACGCCGCTGGCCTCCGGCCTGGAGGTGGAGCGGTGAGTACGGCCACGGGGGAGAGCACCGGGACCACAGAGACCACCGAGTCGACCTGGCAGACGCTGCGGCGCGGGCTGGCGCTCTCCCCGGAGTTGCGCACCGGCCTCGCCGGCACGCTGGCGCTGGCACTGGTCTACATGATCGGCCGGGTCGCCGTGCCGGTGGCGGTGCAGCGCGGCATCGACCACGGCATCGTCGGCGGGCTCGACCTGAACGTCATCTCGCTCACCGTGGCGATCACCGCCGGGGTGCTGGTGGTCACCACCGCCTGCGGCTACCTGATGATGCGCCGCCTGTTCACGGTCAGCGAGACCGCGCTGGCCGGGGTGCGCACCCGGGCGTTCCGGCACGTGCACGACCTGTCCATGCTGCACCAGCAGTCCGAGCGGCGCGGCTCGCTCGTCTCCCGGGTGACCAGCGACGTCGACCAGATCACCCAGTTCCTGCAGTGGGGCGGCGTGATCCTGATCGTCAACCTGGGCCAGTTGCTGGTGACCACAGCGGTGATGCTCGCGTACTCCTGGCAGTTGACGCTCGTGGTGCTCGTCGCGTTCGCACCCGCGGTGCTGGTGATCCGGCAGTTGCAGCGCCGCCTCGCCGGGGCGTACGGGCTGGTGCGGCAGCGCACCGGCACGCTGCTCGGCGCGATCGGCGAGAGCGTGGTGGGCGCGCCGGTGATCCGGGCGTACGGCATCGCCGGGCGCACCGCGCGGCGGCTGGACACGGCCATCGACGGGCAGCGGGTGGCCCAGCAGCGGGCCATCCGGATCAGCATCATGGGCAGCTCGGTGGGGGAGCTGGCAGCCGGGCTGGCGCTGGCCGGCGTGGTGGTGGTCGGGGTCAGCCTGGGTGTCGACGGCACGCTGTCGATCGGCCAGCTCACCGCGTTCCTGTTCCTGGTCACGCTGTTCATCCAGCCGGTGCAGATCGCCACCGAGGTGCTCAACGAGGCGCAGAACGCGATCGCCGGCTGGCGCCGGGTGCTGGACGTGCTGGACGTCTCCCCGGACGTGGCCGACCCGGGCGAGCAGGGCCGGGAGCTGCCGTCCGGGCCGCTGGACGCCCGGTTCGCCGGCGTGACGTTCGCCTATCCGGGCGGGCCGCCGGTGCTGCACGACGTGACGCTGGACATCCCGGCGAAGAGCCGGGTGGCGGTGGTGGGCGAGACCGGAAGCGGCAAGACCACGTTCGCCAAGCTGCTCACCCGGCTGATGGACCCGACCGAGGGCGCGGTACTGCTCTCCGGCGTCGACCTGCGGCAGGTGCGCTTCGACTCGCTGCGCTCCCGGGTGGTGATGGTGCCGCAGGACGGCTTCCTGTTCGAAGCCACGGTCGGGGAGAACGTCCGCTTCGCCCGCCCCGACCTGACCGACGAGCGGCTCACCGCCGCCTTCGCCGAGCTGGGCCTCTCCGACTGGCTGGACGGGCTGCCGTCCGGGCTGGACACGCCGGTCGGTGAGCGCGGGGAGGCGCTGAGCGTCGGCGAGCGGCAGCTCGTGGCGCTGGCCCGGGCGTACGTCGCGGACCCGGACCTGCTGGTGCTGGACGAGGCGACGAGCGCTGTCGACCCGGCCACCGAGGTCCGCCTGCAACGGACCCTGGACGCGGTGACCCGGGGCCGGACCACGCTCGCCATCGCGCACCGGCTGTCCACCGCGCAGGCGGCGGACGAGGTGATCGTGGTGGACCGGGGCCGGATCGTGCAGCGCGGCCCGCACGACGAGCTGGTCCGCGACGCCGACTCGGTGTACGCCCTGCTGTACGCCTCCTGGTTGGAACAGACCCGCTGATCTTGCGGGTCCACCAGGGTTGGAGCAGACCCGGTGACCGGTCAGCGCGAGTAGAACTCCACCACCAGCTGCTCGTCGCAGACCACCGGCACCTCGTGCCGGGCCGGTTCGCGTACCAGCGTGGCGCGCAGCTCGGCCGGCTGCGCCGACAGGTACGGCCGCGGCTGCGCGTCGGCGTGCGCCCCGGCGGCGGCGAGCTGGAACGGCGGCAGCGTGCGGCTGCGCTCGCGTACGCCGACCACCTGGCCGGGCCGCAGCCGGTACGACGGCCGGTCGACCTTGCGCCCGTCCACTGTGATGTGGCCGTGTGCGACGAGCTGGCGGGCCTGGTAGACGCTGCGCGCCAGCCCGGCCCGCAGCACCACCGCGTCGAGGCGGCGCTCCAGCAGCGCGACGAGTGTCTCGCCGGTCTTGCCGGCGCCCCGGGCGGCCTCGTCGAACAGGCGGCGCAGCTGGGCCTCGCTGACGTTGTACTGGTGGCGCAGCCGCTGCTTCTCCAGCAGCCGCACCTGGTAGTCGGAGGTGGTGCGGCGGGACCGGCCGTGCACGCCCGGGGGATAGGGGCGCCGCTCGAAGTACCGCACGCACTTGCGGGTCAGCGGGATGCCGAGGGCGCGGGAGAGCCGTGCCTTGGGCCGGGGGTGGTTCACGTCGACGTCTCCGATCGTCTAGCCTGCTTCTTAGGTAAGCCTAACCTATATTGAGGAGGTCGGGATCATGCGGCCCAGCCCGGCGGAGATCGTGCGAACCCTTGTCGCGGGCCGGTTGCCCGCCCTCGTCCACCTGGCCCGGCACCCCGGCCCGCACCAGGTCCGGCACGCCGTCGACCCGGACGGGCGGGTGCTGCTGCTCGTACCCGTGGTCAGTGACCTCGCCGCGGCGCTCGTGCCGCCGGCGGGCGACGCCGACGTGGCCACCGTGCTCGACGTGCTCGACCTGCCGCCCGCGGCCGGGGCGCCCTCGCTCGGCCGGGCCTGGGTCTCCGGCTGGGCGACGCGGCTGGACGGCGACGAGGCCCGCGACGCGGCAGTCGACTTCGCCGCCACCGACCCGACCGGCGACCTGCTCGACGTGGGCAGCCGGTTCCACCTGCACCGCTTCGAGGTGGCCGAGGCCCGCTGGGAACGCGCCGGGCGCGTGCGCCGGGTCGACCCCGAGGCGTACGCGGAGGCCGAGCCGGACCCGCTGCACCCGGTCGAGGCCGACCTCCTCGCGGACCTGGCCGACCACCACGCCGAGCAGGTCGGCGACTACCTGCGGCGGCGGCTGGACCTGACCGGCGACCAGGTGCCGCGGGTGGTCCGGATCGACAGGTACGGCCTGCTGGTCGCGCACGGGCGGCCCGGCGCGACCCGGCGGGCCCGGCTCGCCTTCCCCCGGCCGGTCGCCGACGTGGCGGAGCTGTCCCGCCTGCTGCACCCGATGCTGTGCCCCCGGGCGGCGGCCTGAGCCGGGTGTGGGCGTCTCAGGTGATGTCGCCGGTGAGGTACCGCTGGACCGTGGGACCGATGGCCGCCACCAGCGTCGCCGGCTCGGCGGTGGCGACCGCGTCGAGGCGGAGCACGTACCGCATCATGGCCAGCCCGGCGAGCTGCGTGGCGACCAGCCCGCCGCGCAGCGCGCGCTGCGCCGGGTCGACGTCGAGCTGGTCGAGCACCCGCCGCAGCACCTGCGTGACCAGGAACTCGCGCAGCAGGCGCGCGGTCCAGTCGTTGCTGACGGCCGAGCGCAGCAGCGCCACCGCGGCGGTGCCGGTGGGGGAGTCCCAGACCTCCAGGAACACCCGGACCATCCGCTCGCCGGCCGCGTCCGGGCCGCCGGCGAGCACCGCCGGCAGCAGCCGGCCCGGGTCGGCCGGGAACGCCGTCGCGGCGCGGAACAGCACCTCCTTGCCGCCGAAGTAGTGGTGCACGAGCGCCGGGTCCACGCCGGCCGCCGCGGCGATGGCCCGGATGGACGCGGCGTCGAACCCGCGCTCGGCGAACGCCTGCCGGGCCGCGGCGAGGATCGCCTCGCGGGTGTCCGGGGTGCCGGGCCGCCGCCCGGTGCGCCGCGCGGTCACCC
>NZ_JBXUOV010000062.1:0-30063 GCF_057196585.1 Micromonospora sp. ATLC20 | reverse complement strand
CCGCCGGACCGGCCGCCGGCGGCGACCACGCGGAGGCGCGGCCGTGAGGCGCCGGGTCCTGACCCTGCTGCTGACCGGCGCGCTGCTGCCGGCCGCGCTCGCCGGATGCGGCATCCCGGACGAGACCGACGTGCAGGTGGACGGCTCGGCGCCGGCCGCCGAGTCCGGGGTGCTCAACGGCAGCCCGGCCCGTCCGCCCGAACCGGCGGACAGCAGCGAGCCGGTGCCGTTCGTGGAGAACTACCTGCGGGCCGCCGCGGCCGGGGAACGCGACCAGGCGTACGCCCGGGCCCGCAAGTTCCTCGCCGCGGAGGCCCGCGACCTGCTTTCGGGCAAGCCGCAGACCAGCGAGATCGAGCTGACAGTGGTGCGGCTGCGGGAGAAGCCGGAGAGCACGCCGCCGAACAACCAGGGCACCAGCACCGTCACGCTCAAGGTGCAGCAGGTGGGCGTGCTGCGCGCCGACGGCACGCTCGGCCCGCCGGTGGCCAGCGAGACGCAGTACGTCTTCGAGCTGCGCCGGGCCGAGCCGGCCGGCACCGGCCTGCTGATCACCGAGCTGCCGAACATGCTGCTGGTCAGCGACTCTGCGGTGCGCGAGTACTACCGCCCCCGCACCGTCTACTTCTGGAACCCCGACCTGACCCGGCTGGTGCCGGACCAGCGCTACCTGCCCTCGTCGGCGCCGACCGAGCGCCGGATCACCGAGGTGATGAAGTGGCTGGCCGACCGCCCGTCGGACTGGCTGTCCCCCGCCGTGACCGGGCTGCCCGACGGCACCCAGCTGATCAACAACGCGACCGGCACGGACGGCCACTGGGAGATCAACCTCAATATGCCGGGCGCCAACGAGCAGCGGCTGACCCGGCTCGGCACCCAGCTGGCGTGGTCGCTGTCGGACCTGGACGGCCAGGTCGACCTGAAGATCCAGAACCAGAAGCGGCTCACCGTCGACCTGCGGCGGGAGCGGGTCTCGACCGCCGCCTATCCCCGCGGCGGCGATCCGATGCGGTACGCCGTCTACGACGGCGCCGTCCGTCCCCTGGCGTTCGGCGCCGAGTCGCGGGCCGCCGCGCCGCTGCCGCCCGCGGAGAACCGCAACGTGGTGTCCGCGTCGCTCGCCCGCGCCGACGACCAGGTGCTCGCCGCGCTCGTGGTGACCGGGGCGGACAACCGCAGGCGGCTCAAGGTGGGCAGTGGCCCGGAACCGGTCGCGACGCTCAGCCCCAGCGACCGGACGTTCCGGGCGATGAGCCGTCCCACCTGGCTGCGCTCGCTGAACAAGGCCCGTCCGGCGGGTCTGGTGGCGGCTGACGGGCGGCTCTACCGGTTCGACGGCACGGGCCGGATGAGCGAGATCCCGCTGTCCGTCCCCGGGCCGGTGACGGCGGTCGCCGGTTCCCTGGACGGGCACCGGATCGCGCTGGTCTCCGGCGGCGCGGTCTTCGTCGCCGCGGTGAGCGCCGACGGTGGCGGGGCCAGCCTCGGACAGCTCCGCCGGGTCACCACGCTGCTCACCGGCGTGACGGTGGTGGACTGGGTGGCGGAGAACGAGCTGGCGCTGGCCGGCAACGAGGCGGACCGGCGCTCGGCGATCCACCAGGTCAGCGTGGACGGCGCCTGGGAGACCCCGCTGACGGTGGAGATCGGCGCCCCGGTGACCCAGCTCGCCGGATATCCGGGCGGCGGCGACCGCGGCCTGGCCGCGTTCTCGTTCATGTTCGAGACGGACGGCGCGGCCTGGCGGAACAACCCGTTCGACTACGTCAAGCGGGAGCAGGTGCTCGACGTACCGGCCGGCAGCCGGGCGACGAACCCGACCGCGCCGTTCTTCCTCTACTGAGCCGCGCGTGCGTGATCTGGGCGGGCTCTGGTCGGACCTGACCGACCTGGTGCTGCCCGCCGGGTGCGCCGGCTGCGGCGCGGGATCGGTACCGCTGCGGCACGGCTTCTGCGGCGGCTGCGTACGGGAGCTGGAGTCGCTGCGTCCCGCCCCGACGAGGCCCGATCCGGCCCCGCCCGGCCTGCCGCCCTGCGTCGCGCTCGGCCCGTACGGCGGCGCGCTGCGCGAAGGGCTGCTGGCGTACAAGGAACGGGGCCGGCACGGGCTGGCCCGGCCGTTGGGCGCGCTGCTGGCCGAGGTGGTCGCGGCGGCCGCGGGGCCGCCCGGCCCGGTGACGCTGGTGGCGGTGCCCGACACCGCACGCGCCGCCCGGGCCCGCTACGGCGACCACCTGGACCGGCTGGTCCGCCCGGCCGCGGCCCGCCTGCGCGCGGCCGGCTGGCCGGTACGCGTGCTGCGCCCGCTGCGGGCACTGCCCCGGACCGACTCGGTGGCGCTGGACAGCGCCGGACGGGCCGCCGCCGCCGAGGCGGCGTTCCGGTTGCGCCGCCCGGCGGCCGGACACCGGCCGGGGGAGGCCGTCGTGCTGCTCGACGACATCGTCACCACCGGCGCCACGCTCGCGGCGGTGAGCCGGATGTTGCACCGCGCGGGAATGACGCCAAAGGCCGCGGCCGTGCTCGCCGCAACGCAAAAGCGGCACCGTCGGTGACGCTTCGTGTATCCGTTTCACCCCTTGGTGTATGAGCTGTTAAATTTCGCGACCGCCTTCGGCAACCAGGGGTGACGGGTGGCCGTACAGGAGTTAGCGTTTCGGTGTCGGGGGTAGTGAGGGTCAAACCTTCCCCCGGCACTGGAAGGAGGCGTAGCCGAACAACACCGGTCGACGCCGAGCGGGGCCCTCCCGGCGCGTCGACCGGATCTGATCCGGACCGAACGACCGTCCGAACAAGGGAGGTCACGTGGACATCGTGGTCAAGGGCCGTAACGTCGAAGTGCCGGACCATTACCGGGTGCACGTAGCCGAGAAGCTCGCGAAGATCGAACGCTACGACCAGAAGCTCATTCGCGTGGACGTCGAGTTGTTCCACGAGCGCAATCCACGCCAGGCGGACACCTGCCAGCGGGTGGAGATCACGTGCGTGACGCGCGGCCCGGTGATCCGGGCCGAGGCCTGCACGAACGACTTCTACAGCGCGCTCGACGCCGCCATCGCCAAGCTGGACACGCGATTCCGCCGCGCGGCGGACCGTCGCCGGGTACACCGCGGACGGCACGCGCCGATCTCCGTGGCCGCCGCGACCGCCGGCCTACCCGTGGCCGACCTCGACGGTCCCGGCCTGGCGGCGCTCGACGGCCACGGCACCGCCACCGCGGTCGCCGAACGCCCCGACGAGAGCGGCTACACCGAACCCGACGACCAGCCGTGGCACATCGCCCGGGCGAAGGTCCACCCCGCCGAACCGATGACCGTCGACGACGCGCTGTTCCAGATGGAACTGGTCGGCCACGACTTCTACCTGTTCCAGGACAAGGAGTCCGGCCGCCCGAGCGTGGTCTACCGGCGGCACGCGTACGACTACGGGATCATCCAGCTCGACACGTGACCCCTTGACCGGTCAGGACGGGCCCCCGCGCGGGGCCCGTCCTCAGTTCCCGTCGGTGGCGAGCCGGCCGTAGACCACCGAGTCGACACGGACGCCGTCCGGGCCGGGCAGCCGGCCGCGCAACAGCCCCTCCCGCCGGAAGCCGGCCCGTTCCAGCACCCGCTGCGAGGCGACGTTGTCCGGCCGGGTGCCGGCCCACAGCCGGGACACCCCGACGCCGAACGCCCACCCGGCGACCAGCCGGACCGTGCGCGCCGCCAGCCCGCGCCCGCGCGCCTCGGGCAGCAGGCTGTAGCCGATCATGGCCTGCCCGGTGGCCGGCTCGTCGTAGAACAGCGCGCACCCACCGACGACGGCGCCGGTGGCCGCGTCGAGGATCGCCAGGTCGGCGGCCTCGCCCGCGAGCCAGCGGCTCGCCGCGAGCCGGCAGCGGCGCGCGAGCGCCGCCCGCTCCGGCGCCACCGGCGGCACCCGGTTCGCCACCACCTCCGGCAGCGAGTGCATCCGGTACAGCGCGTCCGTGTCCGCCGGCTCCACCGGGCGCAGCGTCACCACGCCGTCGGTGAGCCGGCCGTCCGGCAGGTCCGGCAGCAGGCGGGGGACCGGCCCGGGCGGGTCGTCGGCCAGCCGCACCCAGGCGATCAGATCCTGGCGTAAGCCGTCGCCGTCCGCGCCGGCCGCCCGGCGTACGCCCTCGTGCCGGTAACCACAGGCCAGGGCGATGCGCTGGCTCGCCACGTTCTCCGTCCGGGTGAGCAGCTCCAGCCGGGCCGCGCCGGCGGCGAACGCCCGCCCGGTCAGCAGCCGGGTGGCGGCGGTCGCCACGCCCCGGCCGCGCGCCGCCGCTCCCACCCAGTAACCGATCTCGTACGTCGCCCGCTCCGCGCTGAGCCGGGTCAGCCCGATGCTGCCGAGCAGCCGGTCGGTGGCCGGGTCGGCGATCGTGTACGCGGCCCCGCCCGCCGCCCACGCCGCGGGCGCGCCCTCGTCGATCCACAAGCGGGCGGTGTCGGCGTCGTACGGGTCGGGCAGCAGGGGCATGAACCGGCGGATCTCCGGGTCGGTGCACCCGGCCACCATGTCCGGTGCGTCCGCGAGGTGGCACGGCCGGAGCCGTACGCCGTACCCCTCGATCGTCTCCGGGGTCATGCCAGGTCGCCCGGCAGCAGGCCGCCGATCCAGACGTCCTGCCGCTCGCCGCGGTGCTGGACGCCGCCGCGCAGCGTGCCCTCGACGGTGAAGCCGGCCTTCTCGGCGGCCCGCCGCGAGGCGGTGTTGCCCACGTTCGCCCGCCACTCGATCCGGGCCAGGCCGAGCGTGGTGAAGCCCCAGGCGCACACCGCGGCGAGCGCGGCCGGCAGGTAGCCCCGGCCGCGGGCGTGCGGCGCCGTCATGTAGCCCACGTCGGCCACCAGCGGGTCGTTCGGCAGCAGGCGCAGGTCGATCGAGGCGACGTACTCGTCGTCCGGGTCGGCCACGGCGAACGTCACCGCTGTGCCCCGCGCCCAGGCCGGGCGCACCAGGTCGCGCAGGAAGCCCTCGGCGTGCTCCGGCCGGTACGGGTGCGGCACCGTGGTCCAGCGGATCGTCTGCTCGTCCTGACAGGTGCGGGTCACCGCGGCCAGGTCGCGTTCCTCCAGCGCGCGCAGCCGCAGCTCGGTGTCGCCGGCGGTGGCGAACAGGACCGGCTGCGGCCGGCCGAAGACCGCCGCGCGGCGGGCCTGGAGCGTGTCCGGGCCGTAGGGGACCGGGTCGCCGGCGGCGGCGACCTCGCCGGGGAGCAGCGAGCCGATCCAGCCCTCGGTCCGGCCGCCGGGGCTGGGGTCGGCCAGTCGCAGCTCACCCTCGATGCGGAAGCCGGCGCGCAACGCGACCAGCCGGGAGGCGTGGTTGCCGATCTCGGCCTGCCAGGTGAGCCGGCGCAGCTTGAGCGCGTCGAACGCCCAGCGGGCGAGCGCGCGGGTGGCGCGGACCGCGACGCCCCGGCCCCGGGCCCACGGCGCGGTCCAGTAGCCCACCTCGGCCGAGTCCCGCGCGCGGTCGACGGAGACCAGGCCGAACGAGGCGAGCAGCTCACCGGTGCCGGCGTCGCAGACCGCGAAGAGCGCAGCGGTGCCCTCGGCCCAGGCGGTGGCGCTGATCGTGGTGACGTACTCCGTCGCGTGCTCCGGCAGGTACGGGCGAGGTACGGTGGTCCAGCGCTGGATGTCCGGATCCTGGCAGGCACGGTGCACCGCGTCGGCGTCCTCCGCGCGCCACGGGCGCAGCAGCAGGCCGTCTTCGATGATCTCCACAGGCTCCATTCGAGCCATCGTGCCGGATCGTTCGCGCACGGCGTAACCCGATTAGCGGCCGGTGGCGCACGGTCGCGGCGTTATGTCGGGTTCCGGAGCCCGGACCGCCGCCACCAGTGACCATCGTCGCCTCGGAGCGCCTACGATGGTTCGAGACCGTCTAGGGGAGCGTTGATCCGTGTCGATTCTGGAAAAGTTCCTTCGCGCCGGCGAGGGCCGCATGGTGCGTCGGCTGAAGGCCATCGCTGCCGCCGTCAACTCGATCGAGGACGACTACGTCAACCTCAGCGACGACGAGCTGAGCGGCATGACCGAGCAGTTCAAGGAGCGGCTCGAGGATGGCGAGACCCTCGACGACCTGCTGCCCGAGGCGTTCGCGGTGTGCCGCGAGGCCGCCTCGCGGGTGCTCGGCCAGCGCCCCTACGACGTCCAGGTGATGGGTGGCGCGGCGCTGCACTTCGGCAACATCGCCGAGATGAAGACCGGTGAGGGCAAGACGCTCACCTCGGTCATGCCGGTCTACCTGAACGCGCTCGCCGGCAAGGGCGTGCACGTGATCACGGTGAACGACTACCTGGCCGAGCGCGACGCCGCCTGGATGGGCCGCGTCCACGAGTTCCTCGGCCTGCGCGTCGGCGTGGTGCTGCCGAACCGGCCCGCCAGCGAGCACCGCGCGGCCTACGAGTGCGACGTCACCTACGGCACGAACAACGAGTTCGGCTTCGACTACCTGCGCGACAACATGGCCTGGTCGAAGGACGAGCTGGTCCAGCGCGGCCACTTCTTCGCCGTGGTCGACGAGGTCGACTCGATCCTGATCGACGAGGCGCGTACCCCGCTGATCATCTCCGGTCCGGCCGAGCACTCCGCCCGGTGGTACCAGGAGTTCGCCACGGTGGTGGCCCGGCTCCAGCCCGGCACCGACGGCGAGGGCGACTACGAGGTCGACTACGCCAAGCGCACCATCGCCATCACCGAGCGCGGCGTGGCCAAGGTGGAGGACCGCCTGGGCATCGACAACCTCTACGAGTCGGTGAACACCCCGCTGGTCGGCTACCTGAACAACGCGATCAAGGCCAAGGAGCTCTACAAGCGCGACAAGGACTACATCGTCAACGACGGTGAGGTCCTGATCGTCGACGAGTTCACCGGCCGCATCCTGCACGGCCGCCGCTACAACGAGGGCATGCACCAGGCGATCGAGGCCAAGGAGGGGGTGGAGATCAAGCAGGAGAACCAGACCCTGGCCACCATCACCCTCCAGAACTACTTCCGCCTCTACGAGAAGCTCTCCGGCATGACCGGTACCGCCCAGACCGAGGCGGGCGAGTTCAACAAGGTCTACAAGGTCGGCGTCGTGACCATCCCGACGCACCGGCCGATGGTCCGGCTCGACCGGCCCGACGTCATCTACAAGACCGAGAAGGCCAAGTTCAACGCCGTCGTCGAGGACATCGCCGAGCGGCACGAGCAGGGCCAGCCGGTGCTGGTCGGCACCGTCTCGGTGGAGAACTCCGAGATCCTGTCGCACATGCTGCGCCGCCGCGGCATCCCGCACTCGGTGCTGAACGCGAAGTTCCACGCCAAGGAGGCGGAGATCGTCGCGCAGGCCGGGCGCAAGGGCGCGGTCACCGTCGCGACGAACATGGCCGGCCGCGGTACGGACATCCTGCTCGGCGGCAACCCCGAGTTCCTCGCCGCGAACGAGCTGCGCCAGCGCGGGCTCGACCCGGTCGAGCAGCCGGAGGAGTACGCCAAGGCGATGGAGGAGATCCTCCCGACCTGGAAGCAGGCGTGCGACGTCGAGGCGGAGGAGGTGGCCGCCGCCGGTGGGCTCTACGTGCTGGGCACCGAGCGGCACGAGTCCCGCCGGATCGACAACCAGCTCCGCGGTCGCGCCGGCCGGCAGGGTGACCCGGGCGAGTCCCGCTTCTACCTGTCGCTCCAGGACGAGCTGATGAAGCGCTTCCGGGCCGGCGCGGTCGAGGCGGTCATGGACCGCTTCAACATCCCGGAGGACGTGCCCATCGAGTCGAAGATGGTCACCCGCCAGATCAGGAGCGCCCAGGCCCAGATCGAGGGCCAGAACGCCGAGATCCGCAAGAACGTCCTCAAGTACGACGAGGTGCTGAACAAGCAGCGCCAGGTGATCTACGCCGAGCGCCTCCGGGTGCTCAACGGTGAGGACCTGTCCGACCAGGTCCGCAACATGATCGACGACGTGGTGACCGCGTACGTGGTCGGCGCGACGAGCGACGGCTACGCCGAGGACTGGGACCTCGACCAGCTCTGGTCCAGCCTGAAGCAGCTCTACCCGGTCGGCGTCACCGTCGAGGAGCTGGAGGAGGAGGTCGGTTCCCGCTCCGGCATCGACCAGGACTTCCTGCTCGCCCGCCTCAAGGAGGACGCGCACGCCGCGTACGACAGGCGCGAGGAGAACCTCGGCGAGGAGGCGGTGCGCCAGCTCGAGCGCATGGTCCTGCTCCAGGTGATCGACCGTAAGTGGCGCGAGCACCTGTACGAGATGGACTACCTCCAGGAGGGCATCAGCCTGCGGGCGTACGCCCAGCGCGACCCGGTCATCGAGTACCAGCGCGAGGGCTTCGACATGTTCGCCTCCATGATGGACGGCATCAAGGAGGAGACTGTCGGCTTCCTCTACAACCTGGACGTCCAGGTCGAGGAGGCGGAGCCGGAGGCCGAGGAGGTGCAGCTGCTGGACAAGCCGGTGGAGATCCGGGCCAAGGGTCTCAACCGCGCGCCGCAGCAGCAGGGCCTGCAATACTCGGCGCCCGCCGTGGACGGCGAGGCAGGCCGGGGCGCTCCGGTGATCGAGCGGCCCGAGCAGCAGGCGCCGGCGCTCGGCATCGGCCAGCAGTCCTCGGAGCGCCCGGCCGCCACCACGCCGCGCCGTGCACCGGCCGGGGCGAGTGGCCAGGCTGTGGCCGCCAGCACCGCCCGGCGGGCGGCTCCCGGCCAGGTCGACGGCGGCGAGGGCCCGTCCCGTAACGCGCCCTGCCCGTGTGGCTCCGGCCGCAAGTACAAGCGCTGCCACGGCTCGCCCAACGGCGGCAACTGACCCCGAACGAGCGCCCCGACGGGCCCCGGCCACCAAGGCCGGGGCCCGTTCCGTCCCCGCCCGTCCCCGCCCGTCCCCGCCCGTCCCCGCCCGTCCCCGCCCGTCCCCGCCCGTCCCCGCCCCGCGATCTTGCAGTTTCGGCCCTCATTGTGCCCGTTTCGTGCTGTTATCGGGGGACCGAAAGTGCAAGATCGCCGCCGGTGGAGGCGCGGGTGTGGGCCGGAGATCCTCGTGCGGCTGGTTGTTCGGCGAGCCTTCCGTCAGGCGAGACTCGCGTTCCGCGTGGTGGGATTGGTGGAGATCTTGGTAGGAAATGGCCCCTATGGGGGCCGTTTGGTACCAAGATCTCGCCGGGAGCCGGGAGCCGGGAGCCGGGAGCCGGGAGCCGGGAGCCGGGAGCCGGGAGCCGGGAGCCGGGAGCCGGGAGCCGGGAGCCGGGAGCCCTACGCCCGCTCACGCATCGGCGCGGGTGGCCGCGGTGCGTCGAGCCAGGTGGGGGAGGCGGCGGCCGGGCTCAGAGGACGTCGAGGACGAGGCACAGCCAGGTGCCTCGGCGGCGTTCCAGGCGTATCGCTACCGCCCAGCTCGCACCTCCGGCGCCGGCGAACACGGCGGTGGCCTCGACCGCGCCCGCGCGGGGTTCGCACACCCGCAGGCGTCGCAGCAGCAGCGCCGGCCGGGCGGTACGGCGGCGGACCGGTGTCACCCGGCGGGCCGCGCGGGTCAGTTCGGCCGCGACCGGGCCGGCCGACTCGGGCAGGCAGAGCGGCCGGAGCTGGCCGGGCGGCCGGAAGCCGTTGACGATCTCCAGGAAGGTGCGCACGAACAGGTGGGCGGCCCGCGCTCCCTCGGGTGTGGCGGAGGCGAGGGCCGACGCCTGCGCACCGGACCAGCGGGGCCAGGCGGGCGCCGGGTCGGGGGCGCGACCGGCGGGGCGTGCGGCGGCACGGCGGCGCGGGTCGGCCAGGTCGAGCGTGAGCTGACCGACGGGACTCCAGAGCGGCTCCTCGTCGGTGCACGGCGGGTCGAGCGGCGGGGCGGGCCGGAGACGGACCGGCGGGCGGGGTGCGCGGGGACGGCGGGTGTCGACCATCTCGAATCCTTGCGTTTGCCTTCGTTTGCCTCCGACAGGATCTCATCTTCCCGGACGCGGACGACCGCCGTCAATGGCGGGCGGTCCCCGGGCGGTCACTCCTCGTCGCGCTCGCCGAGCGGGTTGCCGCGTACCCATTCGGCCGTCTCGGCGTACTTGCGCTCGATGTAGTCCTCCAGCCGGGCGCGCTCGACCCGCCACTGACCCCGGCCACCGATCTTGATCGCGGGCAGTTCGCCGCTGCGGACCATGTGGTAGACCTGCGAGTCCGAAACGTTCAGCTCGGCGGCGACGTCGGACAGCAGCAGGAACCTCGACTCCACGGTGTGACTCCCGGGGTTGGTTGCGTTTGCTTCAGTTTGCCACCACGAGGTGACATCGCCACGTGCCCGTTCGGGAGACACACCGGCGGGAGACTTCACCCGCACGGGTGCCGGGTGTATGACGGTCTCGGCGTACGGCATGATCGGCGCCCGGAGTCGGCGTCCGCCGACGATCGGCCTGAGTGTGGGAGTGACCGGTGACCGACGAGCTTGTCCGGGTGTACCTGCCGGCGACCGTTCCCATGCTCGCCCGGCTGCGCGAGGAGGGGCTGAGCGCCGAGGCGGCGCACGCCGTGACCCCGGAGCTGCGCGAGTGGTACGCCGAGGGCGACGAGGAGGAGCTGGAGTACGTGGCCTTCACCCGGGCCGCCCAGGACGCGCTGCTCCTGCTCCGCAACGACCCCGCCGCGCCCCGGCGGCGGGTGGTGGTCTCGGCCGACCTGCCGGCCCGCGCGGTCGGCCGGGTCGACGGCGAGCTGGGGTCGAGCGTGGTCCGGCCGGCTGGGCCGGTGCCGGTGAAGTCGATCGCCGCGTTGCACGTGGACGGCGCGGACGCGGTCGAGGACGTGGCCGCCGCCGTCGACGTGGTGGTGGAGGCCCAGGCCGGCGACCCGGACGCCCAGTTCACCGTCGACGGCGCCGAGGACCACGAACTGGAGTGGTACGACGTGACCGAGCTGGACCTGCTGCTGCGCGAGGCGGGCTGACCGGGCCGGTTCAGGCCGCGGGCTCGTCCTCGTCGTCGTCCACCGGGCGCGGCCCGAGCGTGCGCCCGAAGACGATGAGCGTGGTCAGCGCGCCGACGAAGAGCACCCAGATCCCGTTGTCGACCCGCGAGGTGCCCAGCGCGGTCTGCGCCACCTCGTCGGCCTCGCTGAGCGCGGCGGCCAGGTCGAGCAGCCCACGGCCGCCGATCCGGATGATCACCTCGGTGAGCAGCAGGAGCAGGCCCGCGCCCGCCCCGGCGACCAGGTAGGCCGGCCAGCGCAGCGGCGACGCCGCGCCGTCGCGGCGCTCCGCCCGGCGCCGGGACCAGGTCAGATAGAGGTACGCGGCCAGGCCGGCCAGCAGCCCGGCGAGCAGCGATTCGGTACGCGAGACCCACTTCGCGGCGTCGAGCACCGACTGCTGGGTCTCCCCGGCGCCGAACAGGTCGGAGAGCGGATCGCGGACGCGGCTGAACAGCACCACGAAGATCTGCGCGGTGAGCGTGGCGAGCGTGATCGCCCCCACCACCCGGGCCTGGCGCGCGCCGGCCATCGCCCCGCCGATGATCGCTGCCGCCGCCGCGGTGCCGGCGATGGTGTTCGTGGTGGCGTTGTCCGCGTACGTCAGGTTGATCGCCACCGCGGTGACGAGCCCGACCAGGAGGCCGGTGCCGACGGCGGCCAGGAAGCGCAGCGTGGCGCGACCCAGCCGGTTCGTCGCGAGCAGGGCCATTGTGGCGCCGGTTACCAGCGCGGCGGTGATGACGCCTGGCAGCGCGTACGCGGAGAGACTGATCGCGGTGACGCCGGCAGCCGTGGAGTGGATCGCCTCGCGGGTGGACCAGAGCATGGCGGCCAGCCACCCGACCGAGAGCAGGGCGAGCACGATCGCGCCCGGCGCGAACTCCGGCCGCCCGGTCGCAGCGGCCTCGTCCGTGGTCGCCTCGCCGGCCGACGCCTCGACGGCCTCGGGCTCGTCCGTCTCCGCGGCCGTGGAGCTGCCGGGCTGGTTGCTCATCGTCTCCCCTTCGACGGTCGCCGGATCGCCCGCGCCGGGCCGGGCAGGTCACCGGTCATCCAGCGTACGCGGCGTGCCGCCGCCGCTCGGGCGGGCCGGGTACGGCAGGCACCGAAACCGAGCGCGCCGAAGGATCGACGACGTGTCGTCCCGTACTCCGATGTTTCGTCGGTTGTGGGTGGGCAGCGGCTGAAGGTCCGGAGACGAGCCGGGCTGTCCGGTGTGCCGGGGAGGCGGGGCCCGCGGGGGCGTCTCGTGACAGAATCGGGCCAGGTCCCGCCGCCGCTGACCCCGCGGTGTCCGGCGTCCGGCCGCCGGCCGGCGCCCGCGGGTCCGGTTTCGCCGTCGCCGTCGAGATCGCCAGGAGCCTGTGATGGACGCCGTGTTCTCCGTACCCGAGCCGCTCAACGAGCCGGTGCACAACTACGAGCCCGGCAGCGCCGACCGGGAACGGCTCCAGCGACGGCTGGCCGAACTGGCCGCCGAGCGGATCGAGCTGCCGATGACGATCGCCGGCGAGCGCCGGATGGCCGGCGGCGCGTCCATCGACGTGGTGCAGCCGCACAAGCACGCGCACGTCCTCGGCGTCACCGGGCACGCCACCCACGACGACGCCCGCGCCGCGGTGAAGGCCGCCAAGGACGCCGCTCCGATGTGGCGTGCGCTGCCGTTCGAGGAGCGGGCCGCCATCTTCCTGCGCGCCGCCGACCTGCTCGCCGGCCCCTGGCGGGACACGCTCAACGCGGCCACCATGCTCGGCCAGTCCAAGACCGCAGTTCAGGCCGAGATCGACTCGGCGTGCGAGCTGATCGACTTCCTCCGGTTCAACGTGCACTTCGCCCGGCGGCTCCTGGCCGAGCAGCCGCTGTCCTCGCCCGGGGTCTGGAACCGCCTCGACCACCGGCCGCTGGAGGGGTTCGTCTACGCGATCACCCCGTTCAACTTCACCGCGATCGCCGGCAACCTGCCGTCCGCGCCGGCCATGCTCGGCAACACGGTGGTCTGGAAGCCGTCCCCGACCCAGCAGTTCGCGGCGCACTTCACCATGCGCCTGTTCGAGGCCGCCGGCCTGCCGCCCGGTGTGATCAACATGGTCACCGGGCGCGGCGAGGAGGTCTCCGAGGTGGCGCTGGCCGACCCGGACCTCGCCGGCATCCACTTCACCGGCTCGACAAAGGTGTTCCAGCACCTGTGGAAGACCGTCGGCGACAACATCGCCCGCTACCGGGGCTACCCCCGGCTGGTCGGCGAGACCGGCGGCAAGGACTTCGTGGTCGCGCACTCCAGCGCCGACGTGGACGCGCTGCACACCGCGCTGATCCGGGGCGCCTACGAGTACCAGGGCCAGAAGTGCTCGGCCGCCTCCCGGGCGTACGTCCCGCGGTCGATCTGGGAGGGTGGGCTGCGCGACCGGCTCGCCGCCACCGCCGACTCGCTGACCTACGGCGACGTGACCGATTTCAGCAACTTCGGCGGCGCGGTGATCGACGACAAGGCGTTCGGCCGGCACACCGCCGCGCTGGAGCTGATCAAGGGTGACGACTCCTGCCGCATCCTGGCCGGCGGCACCGCCGACGACTCGGTCGGCTACTTCGTCCGGCCGACGCTGTTCGAGTGCTCCGACGCCGCACACGAGACGTTCACCACCGAGTACTTCGGGCCGATCCTCGGCGTGCACGTCTTCGACGACGCCCGCTTCGACGAGGTGGTCACCCAGGCCGAGTCGATCGCGCCGTACGCGCTGACCGGGTCGATCTTCGCGACCGACCGCCGGGTGGTCGACCGGGTGGCGGAGAAGATGCGGTACGCCGCCGGCAACTTCTACATCAACGACAAGCCGACCGGCGCGGTGGTCGGGCAGCAGCCGTTCGGCGGCGCCCGGGCCAGCGGCACCAACGACAAGGCGGGCTCCTGGCACAACCTGGTCCGCTGGATGTCGCCGCGGACGATCAAGGAGACGTTCGTCCCGCCGACCGATCACGCCTACCCGCACATGGGCTGAGACGCTCGCCGGAGGGCCCGTCCCGGCCGGGGCGGGCCCTCTTCCTCATCCGACAGTGCACATCGGACCCGTCATCGGGTGCCGAAATGAGCAAATCCTGGACGCCAGAGCCGACAAAGTGGCAGCTTAGAGGGCATGGCGGAATCCGGAGTCAACCCGACGGCAGCAGCTCTGCTCGGTCTGCTGCACGACGGCCCGATGACTGGCGGCCAGTTGATGGCCGCCGCTGAGCGCCGGCTGGCGCCGTACTGGTCGATGACCCGCAGTCAGGTCTACCGGGAGCTGCCGGTCCTGGCCGAGAAGGGTCTGGTGCGTCTCGGCAAGCCCGGGCCGCGGATGAGCCAGCCGTACGCGCTGACGGCGGCCGGGAAACGGACATTCTCCCGCTGGCTGGCGGAGAATCCCGGCAAGGACACCATCCGTAACCCGATAGCGCTACGGATCGCGTTCGGTGACCTGCACTCGTCGAGCCAGCTCAAGAACCTGTACGCGACGGCGAACGAGTACCACACCGAGGCGCTGGCGGCGGTGCGGGAACAGGTCAAGAACGCCAAGAAGGAAGGCGACAGCTACGACGCCAGCGCGCTGGAGTTCGCCGTCGCCTACCACAAGGCGGCGCTGTCCTGGCTGAAGACCGCGCCGGTCGGCTGACCACCTGCGGCGGCCGGGCCAGGATAGGCAGTAGTCTTGTCTGTCGTGACCGCTGCCGATTACGCCGAACAGCTCAAGGACCTCGACGCCACGCTGCGCAACATCGAGGCTGTGCTCGACCTCGACAAGCTGCGCGAGCAGAAGGCCCGGCTGGAGCAGGAGGCCTCCGCGCCCGACCTCTGGGACGACCAGGCCAAGGCGCAGCAGGTGACGTCGCAGCTGTCGTACGTCAACGGCGAGATCACCAAGCTCGGTGACCTGCGCTCCCGGCTCGACGACGCCGGGGTGCTGCTTGAGCTGGCCCAGGCCGAGGACGACCCGGGCGTGCTGACCGAGGTCGAGTCGGAGATCGCCGGGCTGACCAAGGCCATCCAGGAGATGGAGGTCCGCACGCTGCTCTCCGGCGAGTACGACTCGCGGGAGGCGCTCGTCGCGATCCGGGCCGGCGCCGGTGGGGTGGACGCCGCGGACTTCGCCGAGATGCTGCTCCGGATGTACCTGCGCTGGGCTGAGCGGCACGGCTACCCGACCGAGGTCTACGAGACCTCGTACGCCGAGGAGGCGGGCCTGAAGTCGGCCACCTTCACGGTGAAGGTGCCCTACGCCTACGGCACGCTCAGCGTGGAGTCCGGCACGCACCGGCTGGTGCGGATCAGCCCGTTCGACAACCAGGGCCGCCGGCAGACCAGCTTCGCCGGGGTCGAGGTGCTGCCGGTCACCGAGCAGACCGACCACATCGACATCCCGGAGAACGAGGTCCGGGTGGACGTCTACCGGTCGTCCGGGCCGGGTGGGCAGAGCGTCAACACCACCGACTCGGCGGTGCGGCTGACCCACATCCCCACCGGCATCGTGGTGACCTGCCAGAACGAGAAGTCCCAGCTGCAGAACAAGGCCTCCGCGATGCGGGTGCTCCAGGCCCGGCTGCTGGAGCGCAAGCGGCAGGAGGAGGAGGAGAAGCTGGCCGGCCTGAAGACCGGCAGCACCAGCTCCTGGGGCGACCAGATGCGCTCGTACGTCCTGCACCCGTATCAGATGGTGAAGGATCTGCGTACCGAACAGGAGACGGGCAATCCGTCCTCGGTCTTCGACGGTGACCTGGACAGCTTCATCGAGGCGGGAATCCGCTGGCGGAAGCAGCAGCAGCTCAGCGCTGACAGTGCGTGATCGCGCTCGGACGCAGCGCGTCATCGATCTCGGGCTGACCGGGTAAATCGATGACGCGCACCGCTTCGGCGGGGCGTGGGGCTTGGCTCTGCGGTTACACCGCGTAGACTACCGACCCGTGATTCAGCTTGAGCAAGTGACGAAGACGTACCCGAAGGCGTCCCGGCCTTCGCTCGACAACGTGTCCGTCTCGATCGAGAAGGGCGAGTTCGTCTTCTTCATCGGTCCATCCGGCTCCGGCAAGTCCACCATCATCAAGTTGCTGCTGCACGAGGTCACGCCCAACAAGGGCCGGGTCGTCGTCAACGGCAAGGACGTCACGTCGATGCGTTCCTGGAAGCGACCCCACTTCCGGCGTTCCATCGGCTGCGTCTTCCAGGACTTCCGGTTGCTGCCGAACCGCACCGCGTACGAGAACGTGGCGTTCGCGCTGGAGGTGATCGGTAAGACGAAGGCGGTCGCCCGCCGGGTCGTGCCGGAGGTGCTGGAGCTGGTCGGTCTCGGCGGCAAGGAGCACCGCTACCCGCATGAGCTCTCCGGTGGTGAGCAGCAGCGTGTCGCGGTGGCCCGGGCGTTCGTCAACCGGCCGCTGATCCTGCTGGCCGACGAGCCGACCGGAAACCTGGACCCGGACACCTCGATCGAGATCATGCGCCTGCTGGACCGGATCAACCGCACCGGTACGACCGTCGTGATGGTCACGCACGACTCCAACATCGTGAACCAGATGCGGCGCCGGGTGATCGAGATCGAGAGCGGCCGCATCGTGCGCGACCAGGCCCGCGGCGTCTACGGCTGAGCCGGACGACGTTCCGTAGACCCTGACGACGAAACCTCACGCCGGAGAGCCGGAGGAATATCCCGATGCGGATGAAGTACGTCCTGTCCGAAGTACTGGTCGGGCTGTGGCGCAACGTCACCATGACCATCGCCATGATCATCACAATGGCGGTGTCGCTGTTCATGCTGGGCGGCAGCGGCCTTCTCTACCAGAAGGTCGGCGACATGAAGGACCTCTACTACGAGAACGTCGAGGTCTCGATCTTCCTGAAGACCGATGCCACCAAGGAACAGGTCGACGCGCTGGGTCAGCAGCTCGGCCAGGATCCCCTGGTCAAGGACTCGACGTACGTCAACAAGGAGCAGGCGTACGAGCGCTTCCAGCAGATGTACGCCGACGCCCCGGACCTGGTCAGCGCCGTCAAGCCGGACCAGCTTCCCGAGTCGTACCGGGTGAAGCTGAACGACCCGGAGCAGTACAAGGCGATCTACGACAAGTACAAGGCCACCGAGGGCATCGACACGATCGTCGACCAGAGCAAGCTGCTCGACAAGGTCTTCGGCGTGCTGAGCGGCTTCCAGAACGGAGCGCTCGCGATCGCCACCGTGATGGCCATCGCCGCCCTGCTGCTCGTCGCGAACACCATCCAGGTCGCCGCTTACAGCAAGCGGCGTGAGGTGGCGGTCATGAAGCTCGTCGGCGCGTCGAACTGGTTCATCCAGGCGCCGTTCGTGCTGGAGGCGGTGGTGGCCGGTCTGTTCGGCTCCATCCTGGGCCTGCTCGCGTTGGTCGGGGTGAAGCTGCTGTCGGCCGGCAGTTCGATGGCGGCCCTGGAGGGCCTCATCACCCCGATCTCCTGGTCCGAGATCTTCCTGACCTTCCCGCTGATGGCCGCCGTCGGTGGCGTGGTCAGCGCGGTCACCGCCTGGGTCACGCTCCGCTTCTACCTGCGGGTCTAGTCACCTCGTACGGCTCACCGAGGGCCCTTCCGCGCCGGAATAAACGGCGCGGGAGGGCCCTTGTGGTTCCGGTAGCATGATCTCCGCTCGCCGGCCGGTGGCCGGTGAGTCGATCAGGAAGGGGGTGGCGCCGATGCCACGGGAAAAGGGTCGCAAGGTGGTCGCCTCCAACAAGAAGGCACGCCACGACTACGCCATCCTCGACACGTACGAGGCGGGCATGGCGCTGACCGGCACCGAGGTCAAGTCGCTGCGGGCCGGGCGGGCGTCGCTCGTGGACGCGTTCGCCCAGGAGCGCGACGGCGAGATCTACCTGCACGCCATGCACATCCCGGAGTACGCCCAGGGCACCTGGACCAACCACGAGCCCCGGCGTACCCGCAAGCTGCTGCTCAACCGGCTGGAGATCGACCGGCTGCTGGGCAAGCTCAAGGAGAGCGGCCTGACGCTGGTGCCGTTGCAGGTCTATTTCTCCGACGGCTGGGCGAAGGTGGAGATCGGCCTGGCCCGAGGTAAGAAGTCCTACGACAAGCGCCAGGACCTCGCCAAGCGGGACGCCGACCGGGAGATCGCCCGGGCGGTGGGTCGGCGCGGCAAGGGCATGGGTGAGTGATTCGTCCGGTTCGTCCAGGTGGCCCGCGTCGGGCGGGCCTCGGGATGAAACCGGTTGCGCCAGGCGTTAGGCTTGGTGTGCTGCCGACAGGGGCAGCGCTTCGAGGGGGTGACTGGTTTCGACTTCGTACGCAGCGACAGGGGAAGCGAGCCGAGGAAGCCGACGTCGTCTCGAGAATCGGTCGTCGGAAACCAATAAGCGCCAAGAACAATCGCGCTGACTTCGCTCTCGCCGCCTGAGGCGAGTAGCAAGTCTGTCGGCCTGGGAGTGCCTTCGACCCAGTTAGCCGGCATCAGCTAGAAGGCTGGCCAATCGGACCCGGTCGCGGGGTCCGTGCGGCGAGATCAATCAGCGACTGGGCCCGTCACACCAACTTGCTCGCGTGAGCGGTGGGGCCGAGTAGAGGCATAGCGAGCTGCGCTCGGAGAAGCCCTGACAAACCGGCGAAGGACCCGGGTTCGATTCCCGGCACCTCCACCACACGGCCTGTGCGCCCCGGTCCACCCGGACCGGGGCGCACAGTCGTCTCCGGGGCCGGTGACATCTCGCGGGGCTGCTGATGCCGATGGGGCAGATGAGGCGGCACCGACCGCTGGACAGGCCCTCGAACCGGGGTCCACCATCGCCATACGGGTTCGCACCCAGCAGCGGGAGGTGTCCCATGGTCACCAGTCCGATCCAGCAGCCGACCGCCGTGCTCCCGAGCGCCTCCGGTGACCTGCGCGCCCTCGGGCGGGCGCTGGCCACCGCCGGGCCGCGCTGGCGGGAGCGACTTCTCACCGATCTGGACCCCGTCCGGCGGGGGTTCACCGAACACGTCCGCGTCACCGAGGGAGCCGGCGGGCACTACGCCGACCTGGTGCGCGCCGCGCCCCGCCTGGACCGGGGCGTACGCCTGCTGGTCGGTGAGCACGCCGCGATCAGCGCGGCGCTCGCGGCGCTCCAGCACGCCGTACGCCTGCCCGGGGTGTCCGCCGCGGAGGTACGGGCGCGCACCCGCGGTCTGCTGCGCGCGCTCGACCGGCACCGGCGGCACGGAGCCGACCTGCTCTGGGAGGCGTACCAGGCCGACCTCGGCGGCGAGGACTGAGCCGGGGGAACCGGCCGGGACGGGCACGCGTCCAACCCCGTATGCGTCGCGTGCTCGCCCTCCTCGGGATCCCGTTGCTGGCCCTCTCCGCCTGCGCCACGCCCGGCGCCGATCCGGGGGTGGCCCCGCCTGCCGGCCCGGACCAGCGGCCCGCGTTCACCGAGCGGGCGCAGGAGGTGGCGGCCGGCTGGCGGCCCGTACCGGGCTGGCACGACGGGTACGTCCCGCTCCAGGACGCCACTGTGCTCACCGGCGACCCGGGCACCACCGCGGAGACGAAGACGGCGTTCAACGCCGGCTGGTACCGGGACCAGATCCCGATCCCGGCAGACGTGCCGAAGGACGGCACGATCCGGTTCCCCGACGGCACGCTGCGGGTGCCGCTGGTGAGCGCCGCCGACGCGTACGCCCAACTCCACCAGGGCGATCCGCCGCCCTGCGACGGGCGTCCGGCCGCACCGGATCCGGCACCGACCGGGCGACCCGGCCCGAACGACCCGGTGTCGACCTCGGCGCCCGGCGCGTGCGTGGCGCTCACCGTGACCGGGGTACGGCTGGGCAGCGCGCCGGTGTGGACCAGCCGAGGGCGTGCCGAGGTGCCCGCCTGGCTGTTCACCGTGGAGGAGCTGGCCGTACCCGTGGCCCGGGTCGCTGTCGCGCCGCGCGTGACCGGCCGGGTTCCCGGCGGCGCGGTGCCCGGCACGCCGCTCCCGGCGGGCCTGGTGTCCGCGCAGCAACTACGGGCCGTCGAGGGCAACCGCATCGACTACGTGCTCGGCGTCGGCGCCTGCGACAGTCCGCCCACCCCGCTGGTGCTGGAACGGCCGGACGTGGTGGTGATCGGCGGCGCCGTGGTCTCGCCCACCGGCCCCTGCACCCAGCAGCTCGTGCTGAAGCCGGTCAGCGTCACGCTCGCTGCACCGGTGGGCGGGCGCGTGGTGCTCGACGCCGGCAGCGGCGCCCCGCTGATCGTCCAGCCCGGCTGAGGCTCACAGGATTCGTGGCACGTCGGTGCTGATCGGCACCGGCAGCACCGTCGGCCGGTCCGCGGCGAGCGCCGCCTCGAGCGCCGCGCCGAGCCCGTCCGGCGTGGTCACCTCACCGGCGCAGCCGTAGCCGTGCGCCACCGCCGTCACGTCCAGCCCGGGCAGGTCCAGCGCGGGCACACCAGGGGTGTGTTTCAGCTCGGCGAACGCCTTCAGGATCGCGTACTGCTGATTCACCGGGACCACGACGGCGAGCGGCAGCCGCAGCCGCGCCGCCGTCCACAACGCCTGCACCGAGTAGTGGAACGAGCCGTCGCCGACCACCGCGACCACCGGGCGGCCGCGTCCGGTGTCGCGTTCGGCGAGCGCCATACCGACCGCCGCGGGCAGCCCGAAGCCGAGGCCGCCGCTTGCCATGGTGAGGTACGAGCGCGGCCGGTCGATCGGCAGCCGGCGGCGCAGCGCGGCCAGGTTGGACGGCGACTCCTGCACCAGCACCCCGTCCGCCGGCCACGCGGCGGCGAGCGCGGCGAACAGCGCGTCGGCGCTCGGTGGGTCGGCCGGCTCCGGCGGGGCCGGCTGCGGGCGCGGTGACGGCGCCGCCCGGCCGGTCGGCGGCAGCAGCTCGCACAGCGCGGCCATGGTCAGCCGGGCGTCACCGAGCAGACTCTCCCCGACCGGGGCGCGGGCCGCCTCGTCCGGGTCGTCGGTGACGTGCAGCAGCCGCGCGTCGCCGGGCAGGTAGTCGCCCGGGACGTGCGGGTAGTAGCGGAACACCGGCGCGCCCACCACCAGCACCACGTCGTGGCCGCGCAGCGCCTCCGACAGCGGCCCGATCGCGTACGGCAGCACGCCCCGGAAGTGCGGGTGGCGCTCCGGGAAGACGGCTCGCTCCGGCGCCGGGGCGGCCCAGACCGGCGCGGCCAGGCGCTCGGCCAGCGCTACCGCGTCCGGCCAGGCGTCCGACCGGTCCACCGCCGCGCCGAGCACCAGCGCCGGGGCGTGGGCGGCGGCCAGCGCCTCGGCGAAGCCGCGCAGCCGGTCCGGGTCCGGCGCGATCCGGGTGGCGACGGTACGCACCTGCGGCGGCGGGTCGGCCGGACGGTCCCAGTCGTCCATCGGCAGGGAGAGGAAGACCGGCCCGGCCGGTGGCTGCACCGCCGAGGCGTACGCCCGCATGAAGGCCGCCGGGATGTCCTGCGCGCGGGCCGGCTCGTGGGCCCACTTGACGTACGGCTGGGCCAGCTCGACCGCCCGGGGGCTGGCCAGGCGCGGCTCGATCAGCAGCATCTCGCGGGTCTGCTGACCGGCGCTGACGATCAGCGGGGTCCGGTTGTGCCAGGCGGTGACCAGATTGCCCATGCCATTGCCGGTGCCCGGCGCGGTGTGCAGGTTGACGTGCGCGGGCCGGCCGGTGCCCTGGGCGTAGCCGTCCGCCATGGCGACCGCCGACGCCTCCTGGAGCGCGTGCACGTACTGGAAGTCGTCCGGGAAGTCCTGGAGGAACGGCTCCTCGGTCGAGCCCGGGTTGCCGAAGACAGTGGTCAGGCCGAGCGCGCGCAGCAGGTCGTAGGTCGCCTCCCGCACCGTCGCCATCGCCGGCTGCCTCCGTTCCGCACGCGGATGCCGGAGCCGGCCCGGTGCCCAGTCTCCCGACCAGCCGAATCTATCGGGCCGAAGGCGACTTTTCGGGCGCTTCCCGCGCTCAGGGCAGCGGGAACGGCAGCTTGATCCCGTCCAGGGCGCTCCCGCACTCGCACTCCCGCTCGGCAGGCAGCGCGGCGACGGCGTCCAGCAGCAGCCCGCGCAGCCGGTCGGTGTTCTCCGCGAAAACCCGGAACACCTCCTCGTGGGTGACCGACTCACCCGCCTCGACGCCCGCGTCCAGGTCCGTCACCAGCGCGATGGACGTGTAGCAGAGGGCCAGCTCACGGGCCAGCACCGCCTCCGGGTGACCGGTCATGTTGACGATCGTGCCGCCCATCGAGGCGAACCAGCGCGACTCCGCCCGCGTCGAGAAGCGCGGACCCTCGACCACGACGACAGTCCCGCCGTCCACCGCCGGCACGCCACGCCCGGCCGCCGTGTCGAGCAGCGTGCGCCGCCCGGCCGGGCAGTACGGGTCGGCGAACGACACGTGCACCGCGCCCCTGTCGTAGTACGTCTGCGTGCGCCCGCTCGTGCGGTCGATCAACTGATCCGGCACCACGAACGTCCCCGGACCCAGCTCCGGTCGCAGGCCACCCACCGCGCACGGTGCCAGCACCTGGCGTACGCCGAGCGACCGCAGCGCCCACAGGTTCGCCCGGTACGGGATCAGGTGCGGCGGGTAGCGGTGATCGCGCCCGTGGCGGGGCAGGAACGCCACCCGGCGACCGCCCACCTCGGCGACGGTGATCGGGCCCGACGGCTCGCCGTACGGGGTGTCCACCACGTGTTCCACCCCGTCGAGCAGGGCGTAGAGCCCCGACCCGCCGATCACCGCCAACTCGGCCTGCGCCGCCATCCGGCCCTCCCTCGATCCGTCGTGATCACCCGCCCGTCAGACCTTAACCAGCGGGCCGGGTGCAGGCTATGGTGCGTGACATGGCGTTGACAGGGTGGACGGTCGACGGCCTCGGGCCCGTACGGGCGCACGGCTGACGGGTGTCGGACATGCAGAGTGAGGGGCAGGCGATCGGTGGCCGAGCCATGGAGTCGATGACCGGACGACTGCTGGTCGCGACACCAGGGCTCAAGGATCCGAACTTCGACCGTACGGTCGTGCTGCTCGTCGCCCACGAACCCGGCGGTGCCCTCGGGGTGGTGCTGAACCGGGCCACCGAGGTCTCGGTGGCCGACGTGCTCGGCGACTGGAGCGACCTCGCCCGCGACCCGGCGGTGCTGTTCGAGGGCGGCCCGGTGCAGCCCGACTCCGCCATCTGCCTGGCCCGGATGCGGCACCCCGTCCGGCCGGTCAAGGGCTTCCACCGCGTCTCCGGCGCGGTCGGCACCATCGACCTCTCGGTCGACCCGGAGAAGCTGCGCGAGGCCGTCGGCGGGATCCGGGTCTTCGCCGGTTACTCGGGCTGGGGTGCCGGGCAGGTCGAGCGCGAGATCGAGGAGGGCTCCTGGTTCGTGTTCGACGCGCTGCCCGGTGACGCCTTCGTCGACCGACCGGATGATCTCTGGCCGATGGTGCTGCGCCGGCAGGGCGGCATGATGGCGGCGGTGGCCCACTTCCCGCCGGACGTGGCGCTGAACTGACCCCCTCGGCGGGGGACCCCCGCGAGATGACCATGCGGGGCGGCGTGTGTATAGTTCTCTCCGTGCCCGGGCGACCGGGGACGACCGCAAGGGGCCGTGGCGCAGCTGGTAGCGCACCACACTGGCAGTGTGGGGGTCAGGGGTTCGAGTCCCCTCGGCTCCACCCTTGGAACAGCAAACCAGCAGCCTGGTCGACGATTGCTCGACCAGGCTGCTGGTTTGTTTCTCCGGCTGTCGTGCAACCGGATCCTCGGGAAGGGCGGCCTGTGCCGCCAGCAGCAGCCGTCACGGTCGGGACGCCGTCGTCAGGGGCGCAACCTAGCTTCAGCCATAGCCGGTGAGAAGCTCCAGATGCTTGCCCGCCTGCCGGTCGTAAATTCTCTACGGCGAGTTGCATGACGACGGCACGCAGACCGCCTTGAGGGCCCTGCCCCTCGGCGAGAGTCCGGTACGTCATTCGTAGTGGTAGCGGCACTGCGCGATCTGCACTGTGTCGTCCATGATCCGGTATACGAGGCGGTGTTCCTGGTCGATGCGTCTCGACCAGAATCCCGCCCAGTTTCCGCGGAGCTGCTCCGGTTTGCCGATGCCTTGGTGGCCGTGGCGTCGGATGTCCTCGATCAAGGCGTTCACTCGCTTGAGCATTTGGCGATCTCGTTGCCAGGTCAGATAGTCTTCCCAGCCTTTGCCGGCGAATTGGACCTTCACGCTGCCGACGCCTCGTCTGAACCGGCGTCGGGGTCGATCAGGTCGTGCATCTCCCCACCCCCGTTGCGCAGCTCTTCGACGGCTTCATTCAGGCGGCGCGCGTTGGCAGGGCTGGCCATCAGGTAGGCCGTCTCCTTCAACGACTCGTACTCGCGTAGCGAGATGATGACCGCGGCCTCCCGGCCGGAGCGGGTCACCACCACCTCCTCGGCGTCGTCCACGACATGGTCGAGCATCTTGGCCAGGTTCTGCCGGACTTCCGAGTAGGGAACGGTGCGCATGTTGCTGCCTCCCAAGCGTTACGTACAATAAATTGTACAAGTTTGCCGGGCTGCTTGTCAGGTGGTCCAACATCTGACCTTGAACTGTCGATCAGGTTCACACGCGGCCTCTGGGCGCGTCCACGGCGGGACGAGCAGCGCACCAACATCTGGATCGCCCCGTGCGCCGCCCACACCATTGATGCAGGCGTCGGAACACTTCACAACGCACTTGTCCCGGCCGGCGACTGACCGATGCGAACCGAGGCACGAGGAGGCCGGTAGTGGGGAGCCCGTTCGGCTGGCGAGAGTTGAAGCTGGTCCTCGCGGTTGTGCTGGGCACCCTCCTGATCGGCGGGGGGATGCTGCTCACCGGTCGGCTGAACGAGGCGATCGACGAGCGGATTCGCGTCGGCGCCGAGACGACAGGCGAAGTGGTCCACGTCGAACGGTTCAGGATCACCCGTTCGTTCTCCGCCAACAGGCTGACTGTGGACTACACGTTCGACGGCGTGCGGCACCGGGAGCGGTTCTCCAGCGAACTCGACGAGAGTGAGTTCCGCGTCGGGGAGTTACTCGATGTACGCGTCGACAGGACGGATCCGACCCGGGCTGCCACGCCCGACGGGTACGCGACGGAGGATCTGCTCCTGCAGGCGCCGACCGTCCTGGCGGGCCTCGGCATCGTCGTGATCGTGATCTCGCTCGCGCTGATCAGAACGGGCCCCCGGCGCGATTAGGTGGGCCGGCGGGATCCGACTGCCGCCCCGACACTTGGGAACCCTCCCCGGGTGTTTGTTGTCTTCCGGCCTCCTCGATGCAGGCATAGTGAATGCATGCAGATGCAGGTTCGGCGGCGGTTCTGCGGCGGCGCAACACAGTCGCCCTTGCCCGCTTCGCCGGCCGATCGGACGGCACGCGCTCCCTGCCCGGCGAGAGTGCCGCCGAGCTGAACGACCAGCGGAAACAGCGCGGGCCGCAGTTGAGCGCAGCGTGATCGTGGGGGATGCGCCGTACCGGCCGACGCCCTGATCGAGGACGGCCCGAAAGTCGGATCATGGGGTGACGCCTTCCGGGGATGATCATGATCGTCCGCCCGTGATCCGACCGTGAGGAGAACACCGTGAACGACGCCATCCGCATCCGCCAGGCTGGTCCGGACGACGCGGCCGTGGTGGACGCCCTGGTCCGGGAGATCGCGGCCCACGAGGGGGAGAGCGAGCATGTCGGCGCCACCCCCGAGCGGTGGCGCGAGGTGCTGGGCCGCGCCGACGTGACGGTCCTGCTTGCCGAGCGGGACGGCGAGGCGCTGGGCTACGTCTCCGCGCAGCGGCGCCTGCACATGTGGAGCGGCGTCGACATCCTCGCGCTCGACGACCTGTTCGTCCGTGCCGAGGCTCGGAACGGTGGCGTGGGCCTGCGGTTGATGACCGCCTTGGCCGAGCGGGCCGCCGCCGAGCGGCTCGTCATCCGGTGGGAGGTGAAGCCGGAGAACGAGGCGGCGCAGCGCTTCTACCGGCGGCTCGGCGGGACGCTCTTCCCGAAGGTGGTCGTGCGCTGGCTGCCGGAGAGCTACCTGCCGTTGGTCGACGACAAGCCGTAGCCGCTCAACCCGTCGCGCGGCCCGCGAGCACCAGCGCCCAGCAGAGCGTGCCGAACCCGGCCGTGCTCGCCAGCGTCCGGACCACGTTCCAGGTGACCCAGGCGGACTCGAAGCGCTCGCGTGCCGCAGCCACATCGGCCGTGCCGGCCGCCGCGAGCGCGTCGTTCAGCGGCACGTTCACCGCCACGGTGACGACGAACATCACCAGGTAAAGCGCCAGCCCGGCGACGATCCACGGCAGCGCCGGCCGGGTCGTACCGCGCCAGGCCAGCACCGCCGCGAGCGCCGCCAGCACCGGCGTACCCAGGAACGCCAGCAGGAACCAGCCGTTGACGATCGTGACGTTGATGCGCTGCATGGCGTCCACGAACGTGCGGTCGTCCGCGCCGCGCAGCGCCGGCATCACGGCGTATGAGAAAGCGGCGAACAGGCCCGCCATCAGCCCGGCCCCGACTGTGGCGCCGACCAGCGCCAGTTGTTGAACGAGTCGCATGTCCTCATCGAAGCGCCGGGCGGTGAGACGGCCCATGGTCAGGACGCGCGATCCTGTGTTCAATCGTCTCGTGGACGCCGTCTCCGGCCTGCTCGACGGTCCCCGCGCGCGGGGTGCCTTCCTGCTGCGTTCGATCCTCACCCCGCCCTGGTCGATGCTGATCCGGGACGAGGCTCCGCTCACGCTCGTCGCCGTGGTGCGCGGGGACGGCTGGATCGTGCCGGAGGAGGGGCAGGCCGCGCGGCTGACCGGCGGTGACGTGGCGATCGTGCGCGGGCCGGCCCCGTACACGGTGGCGGACGACCCGGCCACGGCGCCGCAGGTGGTCGTGCATCCGGGCCAGCGCTGCACCACACTGGACGGGCGGGAGCTGTTCGCGATGACGCGGTGGGGCGCACGCACCTGGGGCAACGGGCCGGACGGCCGGACCGTGCTGCTCACCGGCACGTACCCGCTTCGGGGCACCGTCGGACGGCGTTTGCTGGACGCGCTGCCGCCGCTCGCGGTGGTGCGGCGCGAGTCCTGGGACACGCCGCTGGTGCCGCTGCTGGCCGCCGAGATCGTCAAGGACGACCCCGGCCAGGAGGCGGTGCTCGACCGCCTGCTCGACCTGCTGCTCATCGCCGCGCTGCGGGAGTGGTTCGCCCGGCCGGGTGCCGCCGCGCCCGCCTGGTACCTGGCGTACGCCGATCCGGTGGTCGGCCGCGCGCTGCGGATGCTGCATCATGACCCGGCCCGGCCGTGGACGGTGGCGTCGCTCGCCGCCGAGGTGGGGTTGTCGCGGGCGGCGCTGGCCCGGCGCTTCACCGCGCTGGTCGGCGAGCCGCCCATGTCGTACCTGACGGGCTGGCGGCTGGCGCTCGCGGCCGACCTGCTCCGCGAGCCCGGCGCCACAGTCGGCGCGGTGGCCCGCCGGGTCGGCTACGGCAGCTCGTTCGCCCTGAGCACGGCGTTCAAACGCCGGTACGGCGTGAGCCCGCGCGGGCACGTCGACCCGGATAGATTGGCTGGATGACTGTCGACCTGTTCGCCGGCGTCCCGGTGCGCGATCTCGCGGTGGCGACGGACTGGTACGAGCGGCTGCTCGGCGCCCCGCCGCAGTTCCGGCCGAACGACAGCGAGGCGGTGTGGGAGCTGGCCGAGCACCGCTACCTCTACGTCGACGTGCGGCCCGAGCACGCCGGTCACGCCATGCAGACGGTCTTCGTCGACGACCTCGACTCCCGCGTCGCGGGGATCGCCGACCGCGGTCTGACGCCGACCGCGCAGGAGACCTACGACAACGGCGTCCGCAAGGTGATCTTCCGCGACCCGGACGGCAACGAGATCGGCTTCGGCGGCGGCCCGGCCTGACGGCCCGGCCGGGCCGCGACGATGCGCGGCCCGGCCTGCGACGTCAGCGGGGACGCCGGGTCTTCGGCAGGTCGAACTGATCGGCCCGGCGGCAGTCCTTCGGGCCGCCGATCGCCTGCGGGCCGACCTCGTCGAGGGCCTTGCGGGCGCGCTGGCGGCCCAGGTTCCAGGCGTACCAGGGGTCGGGCTCGGCGAGGTCGTCGGCGATCCAGCTCAGCGTGCACCGGCGGACCGGGTCGGGGAGCTTGGCGAGTGCCGGGGTGGCGTCTGCGGACAACGCCCGCAGGTACCAGGCGTCGATCTTGCCGGTCTGCTCGTACCGCAGCGTGTTGCGGCGGGCGACGTAGTCCTCCGGGTTGAGCACGGCCAGGCCGAGCAGCATCGCCACCGCCAGCGCGAGCGTGGTGCCGGGGATCCACCGGCCCCGCCACTTGACGCCGGCCGCGATGATCATCAGGAAGACCGTGCCGAGCAGCATCTCGAACGCCATCACGAAGATCCGCTCGCCGGTGAAGCTGTAGACCTTCTGGTACGTCCACATCCGGGACAGCGCCGACGCCACGATCACCACGCTGAGCGCGCTGATCAGCCCGAGCAGCACGCGCAGCATGATCCGCTCGACCGGCTGCTCCCGGCGTGCCCAGCGGCTCACTCCGCCGAGCACCGCCACCGTCAGCAGCGTGACGAAGAGCAGCTGCCAGAAGCCGCTGCGCGCGTACTCGGCGTAGCTGAGCCCGGCGACCCGCTGCACGTGCTGCTGCCCGCCGAAGAGCGTGGTGAACTGCACCACCACGAACCCGGCGAACAGCAGCGTGAGCGCGCCGATGGCCGGGGCCCACTCCAGCAGGCCGAGACGGCGCTCACCCTCGCGATCCACGGTGGACAGGTCGGGCGGCGCGGCGAGCGTGTAGAGCGCGGCCACCGCGATCAGACCGCCCACCACTGCGAGGAACAGCCAGCCGAACACCGTACCGATGTTGATCTCGGGGACGAGCGAGCCGAGCGCCTCGGAGAACGCCGCGTCGGCCGACGCGAGCAGGCTGCCGAAGACCACGAGCACCACGACCGTGGCGACCACCGAGACGGTCACCTTGCGTACCGTCGCCTCCTGCGGCGAGGCGGTGATGTGCCGGCGTACCCACGGCAGGCCCCGCAACGCCGCGAACGGCGTCGCCAACAGGCCGAACAGGACCGAGCGCACCAGCCGCCCACCGATGATCGCCAGGGTGGCGCAGCCGAGCGCGCCGAGCACGCAGAACGTCACCAGCCACCAGGCGTTGCGGAACGCCGGCACGGCGATCAGGGCCAGCGCGGCCGCCGCCCACCCGGCCCGGATGAGCTTGTCGGCGCGCGGCAGGTCCGCGGTCTTCGACCGGACCGCCAGCACCACCGCGAGCGTGAGCGTGAGCCAGCCCAGGAACCAGCCGACGCCGACGCGGCCGAGCGGCACGAAGACCGCGCTGCCGACCGCGGCGGCCAGCACCGCGAGCGGCACCGCCCGCCCGGTCGCCGCCTTCGGGCCGGGCCACCGCGCGCCGAGGAAGGAGGTCCGCGGCACCGGAGGTCGCGGCGCCCACGTCGGCGCCTGCGGGTGCCCGCTCCACCCCATTCCGGGGTACGGCGGCGCGGGCGCCGGCCCACCGCCGGGCGGAGGCGGCGTGCCCGGAGCGCGCTGAGTACCCGGCGCGGGCAGCGGCCCGGAGGCAGGCTGCGCACCCGGCGCGGTCCATGCTCCGGAAACTGGCGCCTGCGTGGCGCCGGACGGGCCGGTAGCCGCTGGCGTGCCCGGGGGAGCGGCAGATGTCTGCGAGGCTCCCGACGGGCCGGAAGTCGCGGAAGCGGCCGTCCGCAGAGCACCATCGCCGGGGCGCGCGCCGGTCCCGGCTCCACCGGAGGCGGCCGTGGCCGCGTCTGCCGGGTCGGCATCGGAAGTGGACGATGCGGCGTCGCCGGTGGCCGAGGACGTTCCGCCAGCCTGCTCCCGGCGAGCCGTCGGAACGGCGTCCGGCGGGGCGGCGACAGGCCCTCCGCCCGTCGGATGGTCGGCGACGGGCTTCCCAGCCTCGGCTGCTGCCGCCGCACCCGAGGCGGTCGGGCCGCTCGCGGCGGCGGAAGGATCCGAGCCCTCGGCCGGTGTGGACAGGGCGGCGGCGGTGGTGCCGCTCGCGCCGGTGGCCGGGGCAGCGC
>NZ_JBXUOV010000061.1:0-30355 GCF_057196585.1 Micromonospora sp. ATLC20 | reverse complement strand
GTGCCGCCCGCGCCGGTCGGCCGTCTACGGCGGCTGGCTGGCCCGCGGCCACCTGGGCCTGGGCGCCGTGCCCGAGGCGTGCGCGGTGGCCGGCGAGGCGCTGCTCGACGCGGTCCGGTCCGGGTCCGCCCGGGCCGTCGGCCAGCTCACCGCGTTCCGTCGCGGCCTGGCAGACGCGCCGCCCGCGCCGGCCAGCCGGGGGTACGCGCGACTGGTCACCGCGGCCCGCCCGTACCTGCCGTCCGGCGTGCCGCGCCACCTGCGCGACCGTCCGGGCAGGTGAGCCACGAGGCACGCCGGGACGCCGGGCGCGGCGGGAACGGGTGTGAACCGCTAGCGTCGTGGCGTGACCCACGCTGCTCCCGTATCCCCCGTCGACCGTGCCGGCCTGCGCCAGCGGATCGACAAGGCGCTCACCGAGTTCCTCGCCGGCCAGCGTGGCTGGCTGACCGCCGTCGACGACGGCCTGCTGCCCGTCGCCGAGGCGATCGAGGCGTTCGTGCTGGGCGGCGGCAAGCGGCTGCGCCCGGCGTTCGGCTACTGGGGTTACCGGGGCGCCGGCGGGGTCGACTCCGACCAGGTCGTCGCCACCCTGGCGGCGCTGGAGTTCGTGCAGGCCAGCGCGCTGATCCACGACGACTTGATGGACCGGTCGGACACCCGGCGGGGCGAGCCGGCGATGCACAGGCGGTTCGCCACCCGGCACCGTACGGCCGGCTGGGGCGGCGACGCGGACTCCTTCGGCGACGCCGCGGCGATCCTGCTGGGCGACCTGTGCCTGGTCTGGTCCGACGAGCTGCTGCACTCCTCCGGCCTGCCGCCGGCCACCGTGGCCCGGGCCCGGCCGGTCTTCGACGAGATGCGCACCGAGGTGACCGTCGGGCAGTACCTGGACGTGCTGACCCAGGCCACCGGGGACACCTCGCTGGACCGGGCCGCGAAGGTGGCCCGGTACAAGTCGGCGAAGTACACGGTCGAGCGTCCGCTGCTGCTGGGCGCCGCGCTGGCCGGCGCGCCGCCCGAGGTGCACGCCGCCTACTCGGCGTACGGCCTGCCGCTGGGTGAGGCGTTCCAGCTCCGCGACGACGTGCTCGGTGTGTTCGGCGACCCGGAGCGCACCGGCAAGCCGGCCGGCGACGACCTGCGCGAGGGCAAGCGGACGTACCTGGTGGCGGCGGCTCTGGAGACGCTCGACCAGGCCGGCCGGGAGGCGCTGCTGGCCGGGCTCGGCGTACCGGACCTGGACGCGGCCGGGGTGGACCGGCTGCGCGAGCTGATCACGACGAGCGGCGCGCTGGATCGGGCCGAACGGCACATCACCGCGCTGACCGAGAGCGCCCTGGCCGCGCTGACCGCTGTCGACCTGGACACCGAGGCCCGCCAGGCCCTGGTCGACCTGGCCATCGCCGCCACCCGCCGCCCCGCCTGACCCTTGTCAGGTGGCGTCGATCATGAAGTTGGCGGCGAAGTCGATCTCCGATTGTGCCGCCAACTTCATGATCGACGAGGACGGGCGGGTGGGTGGGAGGGTTAGAAGGCGACGGCCTGGGCTCGGCGTTTGACCTCGCGGGCCAGGTCGCCGCCGAGGGCTACGGCCGGGGTGCCGGGAAGACTGGGGTCCTCCCGGTAGAGCCAGCGCAGCGCCTCCTCGTCGTCGTACCCGGCGTCGGCGAGCAGGTTGAGCACGCCGGGCAGATGCTTGAGCACGGTGCGGTTGGCCACCAGGTCGGCCGGGATCCGGCGCACGCCGTCGCGGCGTACCGCGATCAGTTCGCGGTCGCGGATCATCTGGTGCACCTTGCTGATCGACAGGTCCAGGCGCTCGGCCACGTCGGGCAGCGTCAGCCAGCCGGCCGGGTCGGCCGGTCCGGCCAGGTCGGGGCCGGTCTCGGCGGGTACGGAATCGGTCACCCGACCACCCTGCCACGTGCCCGCCGGGCGCGGCGCGCGGCACCCCGCACCGTGGCGGTCCCCCCGTGTCGCAACCCGGCGGTAGCATCCTGTTCTACCTTCACCCTTCCGACACATAGACTGCCTGCCGATGGACACACAGGTCGCCGACACGTTGCTGGGCTCGCTGATCGAGGGGCGCTACCGCATTCGCGGGCGCGTCGCCCGTGGCGGCATGGCGACCGTGTACACCGCCACCGACGAGCGCCTGGAGCGCACCGTGGCGGTCAAGATCATTCACCCGACCCAGGCGCCGCAGGCCCGGGCCCGGATGGCCGGCTTCGTCGAACGCTTCACCGACGAGGCGAAGACGATCGCCCGGCTCACCCACCCGAACGTGGTGGCGGTCTACGACCAGGGCATCCACGCCGGCCTGCCGTACCTGGTGATGGAGTACGTCCGCGGCCGCACGCTGCGCGACGTGCTCGCCGAGCGCCGCCGGCTGAACCCGGACGAGGCACTCGCGATCACCGAGCAGATGCTCGCCGCGCTCGCCGCCGCGCACCGGGCCGGCCTGGTGCACCGCGACGTCAAGCCGGAGAACGTGCTGGTCGCCGAGGTGCCCACCGGCGGCAGCCGCAACCTGGTCGACAGCGTGGTCAAGGTGGCCGACTTCGGGCTGGCCCGGGCCGTCGAGGCCAGCGCCGAGGACGAGAACGGCAACCAGCTCATGGCGACCGTGGCGTACGTGGCGCCGGAGCTGGTCACCCAGGGCCACGCGGACCCGCGCACCGACGTCTACTCGGCCGGCATCGTGCTGTTCGAGATGCTCACCGGCCGGGTGCCCTACGACGGCGACCGTCCGGTGGAGGTCGCCTGGCAGCACGTCGACCGGGACGTACCGGCGCCGTCGACGCTGGTGCCGACGCTGCCGCCGGCCCTCGACGCGCTCGTCGCCCGGGCCACCCGGCGGGATCCGGCCGGCCGGCCGACCGACGCCGCCGCGCTGCTGAGCGAGGTGCAGGCGGTCCGCGACCAGCTGGGCGACCCGCACGCGCACACCACCGTGCTGCCGCAGCTCAGCGACGACACCGCGGTGCTGAGCCAGCCGACCCAGATGGTGGCCGCGCTCCAACCGGTCGAGCGCCCGGCGTGGGCCCGGCTGCCCGAGAGCGGCGCCGCGCAGCGCCCGCACCGGCGCCGCGCCGTCGAGGAGGACGTTCCGGGGACCGGGTTCGCCGCCCTGCGTACCCGGATCATGGGCTCGCCGCACGGGCGGCTGGCCGTCGCCGCGGTGGTCGTGGTGCTCGGCCTGGTCGCCGCCGGGGGTGGCTGGTGGTTCGGCGTGGGCCGCTACACGGTCGCGCCGCAGCTGGTGAGCCTGACCAAGGCCGACGCGGAGGCGCGGGCCGAGCGCGGCGGCTTCACGCTGCGGTACGCCGCACCGCGCTACGACGAGAACGTCCCCAAGGACACGGTGCTCGGGCAGGATCCCGGCTCGGCCGCGCGGATCGTCAAGGGCGGCACGATCACGCTGACCCTGTCGCTCGGTCCGGAGCGGCTGCCGGTGCCGGACGTGGTCGGCAAGGACTACGCGCTGGCCCAGGCCGAACTGGAGGGCGTCAACCTGGTCGTGGCCAAGGGCTCCTCCCGGTACGACGACGCCCTGCCGGCGGGTGTGGTGCTGGCCACCGACCCGAAGGTGGGCACAGAGGTCAAGCCCGGGGCGAAGGTGACGGTGATCCTCAGCAAGGGTCGCGCGCCGGTGACGGTGCCCAACCTGGTCGGCAAGAGCCTCACCGAGGCGCGCACCATCCTCGCGCAGCTCGGGCTGAAGCCGGTGGAGAACGTCAAGGACTCCGACAAGCCGAAGGACGAGATCCTCGGCCAGAGCCCGGCCGACGGCACCGGCGTGGAGAAGGGCGCCCAGGTCAAGCTGGAGATCAGCAAGGGCCCGCCGCAGGTGGCCGTGCCCCGGGTGATCGACATGCCGTGCCAGCAGGCCAAGCAGACGCTGGAGAGCCAGGGCTTCCCGGTCAACGTCCAGCTCAACCCGAACGGCATCGTCCGGATCCAGAACCCGGCCGAGAACACGCCGGTGCCGCCGGGTACGACGATCACGGTGACGTGCCTGTGAGCGGATGTGACGGCCGCCGCCGGGTGGGATCGCACACCCCCACCTCCGGCGGCCTGGCCCGGGCGGCCCTGCCGTACGCGGACGCGGCCGGGTCCGAGGTGGTGCAGGTCTACGTCTCGAACTCGCGGGGCTGGGCGCTGCCGGCCGGTGACCCGGCGCAGGACGCGTCGTTCCGCGACGGGTGCGGCGAGCGCGGCCTGCCCGTGTTCATCCACGCGTCGCTGCTGGTGAACCTCGGCTCCCCCACCCCGGCGACTGTGACCCGGTCGGCCGAGACGCTGGCGCACGCGCTGCGGCGGGGCCGGGCGATCGGTGCCGAGGGCGTGGTGTTCCACACCGGCAGCGCCGTCGACGCCGGTCACGCCGAGGCGGCCCTGCGGCAGGTCCGGGAGGCGCTGCTCCCGCTGCTCGACGAGGTCGCGGCCACCGGCGGGCCGATGCTGCTGGTCGAGCCGAGCGCCGGGGGCGGCCGGTCACTGGCGTCCCGGGTCGAGCACCTCGGCCCCTACCTGGACGCGGTCGACAGGCACCCGATGCTCGGGGTCTGCTTCGACACCTGTCACGCCTGGGCCGCCGGTCACGACCTGGCCGCCGAGGGCGGCATGACCGCCACGCTCGACACGCTGGTCGCCACGGTGGGCGCGGACCGGCTGCGGCTGGTGCACGCGAACGACTCGAAGGACCTGTGCGGTTCCACCCGGGACCGGCACGAGAACATCGGCAAGGGCACCATCGGGGAGCCGGCGTTCGCCGAGCTGATGCGGCATCCGGCGACCGCCGGGGTGCCCGTGCTGGTGGAGACCCCCACGGAGAAGCACGTCGGCCACGCCGCCGACATAGCCACCCTGAAGCGCCTCCACCCGTGACGGTCCCCCTGTCCCTCTGCCCCTCCCCCGCCTCTGCCGGCGGGGCGGGGCGGGTCAGGCGCGCAGGGCGGTGTTCAGGATGGTGGCGGCGCGGTCGATCTGCGCGTCGGTGACGTCCAGGTGGGTGACGAGCCGGGCGGTACGCGGGCCGAGCACCGAGATCAACAGCCCTTCCGCCCGCGCGGCCGCCGCCAGCGCGTGCGCGTCGAGCGGGTGCTTGGTCAGGTCCAGCGGCACGATGTTCGTACGCACCGCCGCCGCGAGCACCCCGTGCGGGGCGACCGCCTCGGCCAGCCGGGCCGCCTTCACGTGGTCGTCGGCGAGCCGCTCGACGTGGTGCGCCAGCGCGTACCGGCCGGCGGCGGCGAGGATGCCGACCTGCCGCATGCCGCCGCCCATCCGCTTGCGCAGGAACCGCGCCCGGGCGATCTTCTCCGCGCTACCCACGATCAGCGAGCCGACCGGCGCGCCGAGGCCCTTGGAGAGGCAGACCGAGAGCGTGTCGAACAGCGCGCCGTACTCGGCCAGCGGCACCCCGTCGGCCACGTGCGCGTGCCAGATCCGCGCGCCGTCGCAGTGCAGGGCCACCCCGTGCTCGTCGGCCACCTCACGCATCCGCCGCAGCGTCGGCAGCGGAATCACCCCGCCGCCGCCCCGGTTGTGGGTCTGCTCCACGGCGATCGCCCGCGTGGGCACCGCGAAGTAGCCGTCCGGCCGGATCATCCCGGCCACCACGTCGGGGTCCAGCTCCGCGCCCACCGCCTGCCAGGTCCGCGAGGAGATCCCACCGTACGCGGCGGCGGCGCCCACCTCGTACGTGACCACGTGCGCGTCGGCGTCACACAGCAGCTCGTCGCCGGGCGGTACGTGCAGCTGGAGCGCGATCTGGTTGGCCATCGAGCCGCTCGGGGCGAACAGCGCCGCCTCGTGGCCGAACAGCGCGGCCACCTCGGTCTCCAGCGCGGTGACTGTGGGGTCCTCGCCGTAGACGTCGTCGCCCACCTCGGCGGCGGCCATCGCCTCCCGCATCCCCGGCGTCGGCCGGGTCACGGTGTCCGTCCGCAGGTCGATGACCTCAGCCACGGAGCATCTCCGCCACCAGGAACGCCAACTCCAGCGACTGCTGGGTGTTGAGCCGGGGGTCGCAGGCGGTCTCGTACCGGTCCGGCAGGTCGAGGTCCTCGATGCCCTGGGCGCCGCCGAGACACTCGGTGACGTCCTCGCCGGTCAGCTCGACGTGCAGGCCACCCGGGTGGGTGTCCAGGCCGCGGTGCACCTCGAAGTAGCCGAGCACCTCGTCCACGATCCGGTCGAAGTGCCGGGTCTTGTAGCCGTTCGAGGACTCGTGCGTGTTGCCGTGCATCGGGTCGCACTGCCAGACGACCTTCGCGCCCGCCGCGGTGACCTTGGCGACGATCGGGGGCAGCGCGTCGCGTACCCGGTGGTTGCCCATCCGGCTGATCAGCGTGAGCCGGCCGGGGATGTTGTCCGGGTTGAGCTTCTCGCAGAGCTCGATCGCCTCGTCCGGGGTGGTCGTCGGGCCGAGCTTGACGCCGATCGGGTTGGCGATGCGGGAGATGAAGTCGATGTGCGCGCCGTCGATCTGCCGGGTCCGCTCACCGATCCAGAGGAAGTGCCCGGACAGGCCGTACGCCTTGCCGTTGGAGATCCGGGTCAGCGCCCGGTCGTACTCAAGCGCCAGCGCCTCGTGCGAGCAGTGCAGCGTGACGGTGCGCAGCGCCTCGTCGTCGGTCATCCCGCAGGCCCGGATGAAGGCCAGCGCCCTGTCGATCTCGCGGGCGATCGCGTCGTAGCGCTCGCCGGCCGGGGACCGCCGGACGAAGTCCTTGTTCCAGTCGTGCACGGCGTGCAGGTCGGCCAGCCCGCCGGCCAGGTACGCGCGGAGCATGTTCATCGCGGCGGCCGAGTTCGCGTACGCCCGGATCATGCGCTGCGGGTCGGCGACCCGCGCCTCCGGCGTGGCCTCCAGGGAATTGATCATGTCGCCGCGGTAGGCGGGCAGCCCCCGGGCGTCGGTCGGCAGGGACCGGGGCTTGGTGTACTGGCCGGCGACCCGGGCGACCTTGACCACCGGCAGCGACGCGCCGTACGTGAGCACGATGGCCATCTGGAGCAGCGTGCGGGCGTTGGCGAGCAGGTGGCTCTCGGTGTTGTCGGCGAAGGTCTCCGCGCAGTCACCGCCCTGGAGCAGGAACGCCTTGCCCTCGCAGACCAGCGCGAGCCGGTGCCGCAACTGGTCGACCTCGTAGGGCGCGACCACCGACGGCACCGTGTCCAGCACCCGGCAGACCTCGGCGACCTGGGCCGGGTCGTCCCAGGGCGGGGTCTGCGCGCGCGGCAGTTCCCGCCATCGGTCGAGGCCGAGGGCCGCGTCCTCGGCGGAGTCGGCGGTCGGGCGGCTGGTCTGCAGACCAGGGCTGCCCACGGCGGGGTGACTCAGCTGATGCCACTCATGGCGCATGAAGGAAAGCGTACGGCGACCGTCGCGATCACTCGCCGCCGAGGGGGATGGTTCCGGTCACTGGGAGGGCACCGGCGGGGCCGGCTTCCCCGGTGGCGGCCCGGAGGGGCTGACGTCCGGGTCGACCGGCGCGTCGCCCGGCACCTCGCCGGAGATGCACCAGTCCGCCCCGTTACGGGTGACGGTGAACAGCAACGACCGGGCGGCCTTGCGCGAGCCGGCGGCAACAGTGATCGAGGCGCTGACCTCCTGGCCGTTCGGGCCGGAGCGGACCTCGGTGATCGTCGCCTCGGGCACCGTGAAGTGGTCGGCGAAGTCGCCGTTCGGGCCGGTGGCGGCGGAGTCGAAGGCGGCGTGCATGGGCGCGCAGAGCTGGCTGCGGCCGGCGGCGGCGTCGCGGGCGGTGAGCGCGTCCAGGTACGCCTGCACACGTTCGCGGCTCTTGGCCGCCGCCTCCTCGGCCGGCGCCTTCCCGCTGGGCGGGGTGTCTCCGCCGTCCTGGCCGCCCGAGCCGCAGGCGGCCAGCGCCGCGGGCAGGAGTGCGAGGACGGCGAGCCCGGCGAACCGGTCCCGGTGGCTGCGACCCATCTGTCCTCCCGTCGCGTGGACTCGTCGAGCGGCGAGTGTGCCACACCCGGCCCGCGCGGCCGGGTGACTCCCCATCCTGACCCGGATCGGCGCGCTCGGCCAGGACGGCACGCGGGCGGGGAGGGGCCGGTGCGGCCCCTCCCCGCCGGGTGGGTGGTGCGTCGGCACTCGGCTCAGCCGAGACCGCCCTTGATGGCGCCGATCAGCTCACCGTTGCTGGTGTCACCGGAGAGCTCCCAGAAGAACGCGCCACCGAGGCCCTGGCTGTTGGCGTAGCTCATCTTCCCGCCGATGGTCGACGGGGTGTCGTAGCTCCACCAGTTGCTGCCGCACTTGGCGTACGCCGTGCCGCCGACGGTGCCGGTGGCCGGGCAGCTGTTCTTGAGCACCTTGTAGTCCTCGATGCCGGCCTCGTAGGTGCCTGGCGCCGCGCCGGTGGCGCTGCCGCCGGGTGCGGCCTGGGTCACGCCGGTCCAGCCGCGTCCGTAGAACCCGACGCCGAGCAGCAGCTTGCTGGACGGTACGCCCTTGGACTTGAGCTTCTGGATCGCCGCGTCCGACCAGAAGCCCTGCTGCGGGATGCCGGCGTAGGAGTAGAGCGGCGAGTGCGGCGCGGTCGGCCCCTGCGCGTTGAAGGCGCCGAAGTAGTCGTACGTCATCGGCATCAGCCAGTTGAGGTTGTTCGCGGCGCCGGCGTAGTCGGTGGCGTCGATCTTGCCGCCGTTGCTGCCGTCGGCGGTGATCGCCGCGGTGACCAGGAAGCTGGAGCCGAACTTGCTCCGCAGGGCCGAGACCACGTTCTTGAACGCGTTCGGGCCGCTGCTGTCGCACTGGAGGCCGCAGGCGTTCGGGTACTCCCAGTCGACGTCGATGCCGTCGAAGACGTCCGCCCAGCGCGGATCCTTGACCAGCGAGTAGCAGGAGTCGGCGAACGCGGCCGGGTTCTGCGCGGCCTGGGTGAAGCCGCCGGACCAGGTCCAGCCGCCGAAGGACCAGAGCACCTTCAGGTTCGGGTACATCTTCTTCAGCTTGCGCAGCTGGTTGAAGCTGCCGCGCAGCGGCTGGTCCCAGGTGTCGGCGACGCCGTCGACGCTGTCCGCCGCGGTGTACGCCTTCTCGTAGTCGGCGTAGCTGTCCCCGATGCTGCAGCGGCCGCCGGTGGTGTTGCCGAAGGCGTACAGGATGTGGGTCAGCTTGGCGGCCGAGCCGCTCGTGTGGATGTTCTTGACGTGGTAGTTGCGGGCGTAGACGCCCCACTCGGCGAAGTAGCCGACGACCTTCTTGCCGCCGGGCGGCGGCGTGGTGGGCGGCTGTGTGGTCGGCGGGGCGGTCGTCGGCGGCGCGGTCGTCGGCGGCGCGGTGGTGGGCGGCGCCGTGGTGGGCGCGGTGGTCGTCGGCGTGCCGCCGCCGGTGCAGGAGCCGCCGTTGATCGTGCAGCTCACCGGCGCCTTGTACGCGCCGGTGCCGTTGTAGCCCCAGCTGAAGCTGGCGCCGGGGGCGAGCGTCGACGCCCAACTCTTGTTGACCGCGACGTAGCGGTCACCGCTGCGGGTGATGTCGGCGTCCCAGGAGCTGCTGATCGAGGTGCCGGAGGGCAGCGTGAACTCGATGCGCCAGCCGTTGACGGTGGAGCTGGTGCCGTTGGTGACTGTCACCCGTCCCTCGTGGCCGGTCCCCCAGTCCTGCACCTTGGCGAACGTGGCGGTGACGCTGCCGGCGGCCGACGCGGTGGTCATGGGCACCGCGGCGACCGCGAGCGCGACCACGGCGCCGGTGGCCCACAGGGCCCGGCGGAGCGATCTCTTCATACGGCGTCCCTCCAATAGTTAGGAAACTTTCCAAATTGATTGCTGAGACGCTACTCACGCCGTCACCACTTAGTCAAGATGTCGATGCATCGATTTCACGGGTGGCGCGGGACGGTGGGCGCCAGGGCCCGTAGCCTCGTTCCATGACCGTTTTCGACGTCCAGATCGACGCCCTCACCGGCGGCCCGGCCGACCTCGGCGGCTACCGCGGCCGCGCCCTGCTCGTGGTCAACGTGGCCTCCCGCTGCGGCCTCACCCCGCAGTACGCGGGCCTTCAGGAACTCGCCGACACGTACGCCGGACGCGGGCTGACCGTGCTCGGCGTGCCGTGCAACCAGTTCGCCGGCCAGGAGCCGGGCAGCGCCGCCGAGATCGAGGAGTTCTGCCAGGTCAACTACGGCGTGACGTTTCCGCTGACGGAGAAGGTCGACGTCAACGGGCCGGACCGGCACCCGCTCTACGCGGAGCTGGTGTCCACGCCGGACGCCGAGGGGCACACCGGCGACGTGCGCTGGAACTTCGAGAAGTTCCTCGTCGCGCCGGACGGCACGGTGGCCGCCCGGTTCGGCCCGCAGGTCACGCCCGAGGACCCCGAGCTGCGCGCGGCGATCGAGAAGGTCCTGCCGGCCTGACGGGCACACCGCCGCCGGGCACGGCGAAGCGGCACGCCCCCGCGGGGAGGCGTGCCGCTGCCGCGGACCGGGTCAGCCGGCGGCGGACCGGAAGACCGGGTAGTAGCCGCCGGACTGCCCGGCCGCCGTCGGGTGGTACGACTTGCTCAGGCTCAGCACGTTCAGGGCGTGCAGCCACTTGGTCCCGCCGCTGCACAGCTGGTGGCCGACGAAGATGGAGCGGACGTCGGCGAATTTGAAGCCGGCCGAGACGGCGGCCGTACGGGTGATGTCGTCGAGCAGGTTGATGCCTTCGTTGATCTTCGCCCGGGACGTCGCGCTGAGCCCGACGCAGGTGGTGCCGAGCTGGTAGAAGACCGGGTAGCCGACCACCACGACGCGGGCCGAGGGCGAGCGGCTCTTGATGCCGTTGTAGACGTTGGCGAGGCGCCCCGGCATCGAGGTGCGGGCCACGTTCATGGCGGACTGCACGGCCGCCACGCACTGGGTCTCCCCCTGGAGCACGCAGGTGCTCATGATGTTGGCGAAGCCGACGTCGTTGCCGCCCACCGTGACGCTGACCAGCGTCGTGGTCGAGGAGAGCGCGGAGAGCTGGCTGTTGATGACGTCCGCCGTGGTGGCGCCGGAGCAGGCGACCGAACGGTACGACGCCGGCTTGATGTTGGTGTTGTAGAGCGCCGGATAGGCGTTCGTACTGCGTAGACAGTTGCCGCTCTCGGACGTGTAGCTGTCGGCGCCGACGCCGGAGGCGTACGAGTCGCCGAGCGCGACGTAGCGGTCGGACGGGGCCGCCTGGGCGGGGGCGGCCAGAGACAGAGTGACCCCGACCGAGGCGGCCAGGGTCAGGGCGAGGGTGGCAAGACGGGATCTCCGCACGTCGCACTCCTGGGGGCGTGAAGTGGTGGTGAGAGATAGATATCAATAAGATCACAGGGCATGGAAGATCACCGATTTGCGGCCCAGCGCGCATAGCGACTTACGCCTACAAATCGTTGCCGGTTCCGCGCACCGCACCGAAGGTTTCCGCCAGTGAGGACGAATCGACGCAGATCAGACGCGGACAGGGCGGCTCGGGCCGGACCACGGCCCGCTCAGACGGGGCGGCGGCCGGCGAACCCGCACTCGACCCGGTGATACCACCGGATGTCGGTGTCCCCCTCCAGCCAGCACCACAGCACCGCCCGGCCGTCGCGCTCACCGGGGAAGTCGAGCAGCACCGGGGCGATCCCCTTGACCGCGATCTCGTGCTGGTGGAACTCGTCCACCACGAGATGCAGGCGCGCCTCCAGCGCCTTCACCTCGGCGAGCCCGCCGAGCGCGCTGACGCCGTGATCGGCCAGATCGACACGCAGCTCGGCCAGGTCGGCCCGCAGCCGGATCAGCTCGTCGACGCGCGGCCGCAGGGTGGCCACCAGGTGTCGCGCCTGGGCGAGAGTGAACACCGGGCCAGTATGCGGCACGACCGTCCTCAGACCGACGACGTCCCGGGCTCCGTCACGGCCGGGTCCAGTCCGATGCCGATGCGACCCAGGTCCGGCCACCGGCACGCCCGGAGAAGACAGGATCAGCGAGCGCGAAGGTGCGGGCCAGCACCTCGTCGAAGCTCGGCGGGAGCCGATCATCGAGCCGGTGCTTACGACGCCAGACCGCCCACCGCCCCTGCGCGATCGCCGCGTAGCCGTCGAGCACCTCAGTCAGCGAACCGATCGGCACGGCTCGGTACGCGGCCACGCGCCGCACAGCTGTGACCATCTCGTCGCCGTCGACATCGTGGCCGCCGGACAACAGATAGACGTCGGCGAAGTCTCGCCAGCGTGTGTTCGCCACGCCGCGCTGCAACGCCGTCACCAGCTTTTCCGCGTACACCATGGGCAGCGGGTAGCCGGTCACCACGATCTCGCCGTCGAGCAGACGCGGCAGTTTGACCGGCTGCGGGTCGGGCCAGATCGGGTCGCCGACATTGACATCGATGTGCAGGGCCAGACGGGCAGCGGCGAGACAGCCGGTGAGGTTGACCCGTACACCGCTGTAGGCGTCGTCGTCCCTGATGGTTTCCGCCGTCGCGCCGGCGGCGTCAAGCGTCAACCCGTCGTCGACGTCCAGGGCGGCGATGCGACGGACGATGTCGAGCACGTGATCGGCATCGTTGGAAATCCACCGTCCTTGAAGATCGACATCCCGGGTCGGCCTGCGGGCGGCGTACGCAGCGAGCAGGACACCACCCTTGAGAACGAGCTTGTTCGCGTACGGCGACTTGGCCAGACGGGCGAGAAAACCCTCCAGCGCGTAGACCTGGTGCAGCTCGTCCGTGGGACGGCCGGTGCGCCTCGCGAGCCGTTGAAGGTCGAGATACGCGCGGCCGGCCACGCTGGCCCGGGTCGGGCGCACTGTCACAGCAGGATCTCCAATGCCTCTCGAAGCGGTCGTTCGGCCTTGGGAAAGTGTCGCGCCATCGCAAGCAGGTTGGCCGGTGCCGCGCCGCGACCTCCCAGCCAACGCCGCAAAGCCGTGTACGCCAGATCCCTCCCTTCCCGGTGCCGGAGGCGAAACGCGTCGACGATGCTCCGCTCGGGGCCGTAGATGCCGATGGAGGTCTCGGCATCGAGCGGCAGTTGGCTGCGTCCGAGTTCGAAGGTGGACGGATCGAACACGTGCCAGGCGACCGGCGCGACGGTCGTGGGCCGATGGCGCCCGCGCGGCAGCGCGACGTCGATGCGGGAGGGGATCTCATCGGTGAGGCCGTGATGAGCCAGGGCGCTGGTCAGGCACAGAGTGGAAAGCGGAGCGCGGCTCGCGAGTTCGATGAGATCGATGTCGGCGGCCTCGGCGTCGTGGCGCCGGTAGAGCCCGCGGCCCAGGGATTCGATCAGCCCTTCGTCGCGAAGCCGGTACAGCCGCCATCGCGTCAGACCGGCACCGAGAGCCTCGGAGTAGCTGAAGGTCGCCGGCAACGACCCCAGCAACGAATTAGCCTCCGTCTCTCGCTCCACCGGAGCAATGCTACACAGGTGACGAGGTGATGTAACGAATTCCTCCGGCATCAGCGCCAGGGCGTTGTCAGGATTGGACGCGTTCCGCCTCCTGCACGAACGTGTCGCTCCGCCGGGCCCCCATCCGGTCCAGCTCGTCCAGCACCGCCCCCACCCCGTCCGCACCCACCAGCACCGTGACGCGCAGCCGGGCCGACAACGGCTGGTCCTGCCAGTAACCACGCGGCAGCAGGCTGGCCTGTGGCGTCGTCGTCGCCACGGCGGCGTCGCTGACGATGACCGAGATCGCGCCCGCGCGCAGCAGCGCGTCGCGCAGGTCGGCGCTGTTCGCCGCCGGGTCCGGTTCCAGCAGCGCGGTGACCAGCCGTACCCGCTGGCCGGGCGGCACTGCCGGTTCGCCGGCCGGCGCCGCTCCGGTACGGCGGCGGGGCGCGCCGGGCGCGGTCAGGCTGGTGACCCCGCCCAGGTGGTACGCGTCGGCCCCCTGTTGCGCCTGGTCCAGGCGTTCCTGGTCGGCCGGCGGCACGCGCAGGCCGATGAGTGCCTGCACCCCGGCGGCGATCAGCCAGGTGAGAACGAAGGAGAACGCGACGACGCTCACCACGCCGACGAGCTGGCGCCACAGCAGGCCGCCTCCGCCGCCGAGAAACAGCCCGTCGGCGCCGAGCGGGTTGACCCCGCGGTTGCCGAACAGGCCGAGCAGGAGCGTGCCGAGCATGCCGCCGACGAAGTGCACGGCGAGCACGTCGAGCGCGTCGTCGAGGCGCAGCAGGTACTTCAGTTTCAGCGCGAAGTGGCAGACCAGGCCGGCCAGCGCGCCGATCGCCACGGCCGAGGCCGCGTTGACGTACCCGGCGGTCGGGGTGACAGTGGCGAGGCCCGCGACCGCGCCGGAGACCGCGCCCACGACGGTGCTGTGTCCGTCCGTGACGCGTTCCAGCGCCAGCCAGACGAGCATCGCCGCGGCGGCGGCGAGGTGCGTGTTGAGGACGGCCTGCGCGGCGAGGCCGTTGGCCTGGAGTCCGTCGCCGCCGTTGAAGCCGAACCAGCCGAACCAGAGGATGCCGGCGCCGACGATGGTCAGCGGGATCGAGTTCGGTGGTGCGGCGGTGTGCGGCCAGTCCCGGCGCCGGCCGACGACGAGCAGCACGGCGAGGACGGCGGCGCCCGCGCTGGCGTGCACGACGAGCCCGCCGGCCCAGTCCTGGGTGCCGAACTTGGCGAGCCATCCGCCGGGGTGCCAGAGCCAGTGCGCGATCGGCGCGTAGACCACTATCGACCAGACCGCGAGGAACAGCACCCAGCCGCCGAAGCGCAGCCGACCGGCGGTGGCGCCGGTGACGAGCGCCGGTGTGATCACCGCGAACATCATCTGGAACAGGACGAACGCCAGCGTCGGGATGGTGATCCGGCCGTCGACGACGTGCAGGTTGGGTGCGGGCGGCACCTTCAGGTCGGTGAGCCCGAACAGTTCCAGGTTGCCGAAGAGTCCGCTGCCGGCGTCGTCGCCGAAGGCGATGGTGTAGCCGACGAGCACCCAGGTCAGGCTGACCACGCCCAGCGCGATCATGTTCTGTTGCAGCATCGCCAGCACGTTGCGGGTGCGGACCATGCCGCCGTAGAACGCGGCGAGCCCCGGCGTCATGAACAGGACCAGGCCGGCGCAGACGAGCACCCAGGCGGTGTCACCCGCGTTCGGAGCGGACACGGTTTCCCTCGTTCTCTCGCAGGTGGACGGAGTCGCGGACGGTGTGCAGGACGCTGTCCCTGACCCGTTCGTGGTTGGGCACCGGCGCGAAGTGCCGGTCCGGCAGCAGCAACAGCCAGGTGGCGATGTTGAACGGCCCGGTGAGCACCGGGATGCCGAGCGGGGTGAGCATGGTGGTCAGCGCCATCTGCACGAACAGCGTCAGCGCGATGCCGAACAGCGTGTAGACGGTGACCAGCGCGCCGGGGCGGTGCGCGACCGAGCCCACCACGATCGCGGTCAGCACCGCGTTGAAGGCGAACAGGCCCTTGTCCAGGGACGCGCCGTCGGCGCCGAACCAGAGCGCCAGCAGTGTCGCGCCGACCGCGCCGATCACCGCGAACAGCGCCGACCAGCGGGAGTTGATCAGCAGGGCGACGAGGATGAGCAGGCCGGTGAACCAGCTCTCGATCAGGTAGACCTGGGACACGCCCTTGAAGAAGACCGGGATGAGGCCCCAGTCGAACGTGCCGCCGGTCGTGGATCCCTCGCCGGGGAACTTCGGGGTCAGCTTGGTGAGCACTGTGAACCTGTCGAACTGGTACGCCGCCATCAGCAGGAACCAGGTCGTGAGCACGAACGGGAACGTGTAGGCGGTCAGGTTCCAGCGTTTGAAGACGGCGTCGAGGGCGAGCGTGACCACCACCGTGCCGATCGCGCCGAGCACGAGGTAGAGCCACATCAGCGGACGCTGGTCGAGGAACGTGGGCACCGCGAGGCCGGTCAGCAGCGGACTGAAGCCGAACAGGCCCTTGCGCCAGCTGGACATGTCGACCCGCAGCGCCAGCGCGGTCGCGGTGCCGACGACCAGGCCGAGCACGCCGCCGCCGAACACCCGGGGCGTCCCGTTCTCGAACGCGCCCCAGGCCAGCGCGATCAGGATGAGCAGGCCGCTGAGCGGATTGTTCTGGAGCACCACCTGCGCGGCGCCGCGCAGGCTGGCGTCGACGAACCCGGCCGCCGGGTTCCGATCGGCCAGATGGCGCCAGCCACGTCCGATGTCGGCCATGTCGCTGCTCTCCTCGCCTCAACGCCAGCTGAAGACCGGCGGGAAGGTGCAGCCGGTCACCTCTTCGCGGGCGGCAGTGCAGAACGCGCGTACCGCGGCGCGGACCGGTTCGGTCTCCTGACCCAGCACCTTGAACACCAGGCCGGCGTCGTTCGGCAGCCGGCTGACGGCGGTGGCCAGTGGTGTCTGCTCGTCCCACACCGGCGTCGCGGTCCGCTCGAAGACCCTTGCCGCCCGGTCCGGGTCGGTGAGCAGCACGGCGTTGCCGAAGACGTGGAAGCGGTCCATCATCCCGATCCGCGACACCGGGAACCGGCCGGGCGTGATGACGAACTTCTCCACGAACAGCGGGCGTCCGTCGGGCCGCTGCGCCCGCAGCGTGGTGGAGAACAGGTCGTACGCGAAGATCTCGCCGTCGCGGTAGTACTTGCGGCCGGGCTGGAGCACCTCGGCGTACAGCATCGTCGCGGTCTCCGGCAGCCGGACCACTGTGTCGGAGACGAACCGGCTGCGCCGGAACGGGATCACCGGTTCGGGCAGGAACTCCAGGTAGGCGTCCTGCGCCAGGGTGAAGCTCTGGGTCTGGGTGCCGTAGTTGGCGTCCATCTCCTGGATCTTGGTGGCGGCCTGGGTGACCAGGTGCGCCTGCGCGCCCGGCCCCAGGTCGACGTCGATGCGCAGCCGGTCGCCCTGGAGCACGCCGCCGGAGGTGGTGAGGATCATGACGCAGGGCAGGCCCGGCATCTCCTCGTCCCAGTACAGCGCGCGCTGCACCAGCAGCGGGGACTGCCGGTAGACGTCGCGCATGATGGTCCGGTCTGCGCGCCGCTCGAACCCCAGCCGGAGGATGCCCACCTTGCCGTTCGCGGCGGCCGGCAGCTGCGCCGGCTGGTCCTGGTACGGCGCGAGTTCCCGGACGGAGTCCAGAGTGGTCATGCGAGGACTTCGGCGTCGAACAGCGCGTTGCGGCGGACCAGGTCCACCAGGTCGTCGATGCCCTCGCCGGTCTTGCAGTTGGTGAACACGAACGGCTTGCCGCCGCGCATCATCTCGGCGTCGCGGGCCATCACGTCCAGGTCGGCGTCGACGTACGGGGCCAGGTCGGTCTTGTTGATCACGAGGATGTCGGACTTGGAGATACCGGGGCCGTTCTTGCGCGGGATCTTGTCGCCGGCCGCCACGTCGATCACGTAGATGAAGTAGTCGACGAGCGCCGGGCTGAAGGTGAGCGTGAGGTTGTCGCCGCCGCTCTCGATGAGCACGACGTCGCTGTCCGGGAACCGCGCCTCCATGTCCTCCACCGCGGCGAGGTTCATGCTGGGGTCCTCGCGAACAGCGGTGTGCGGGCAGGCGCCGGTCTCCACGCCGACGATGCGTTCCTCCACCAGCACGCCGGTCAGGGCGCGGCGGACGTGCTTGGCGTCCTCGGTGGTGACCACGTCGTTGGTGATGACCAGGATGCGCAGGCCCTGCTCGACCAGGCGGGGCACGACGGCCTCGATGATGGCCGTCTTGCCGCTGCCCACCGGGCCGCCGACGCCGATCCGACTCGCTGATTTCATTGTTGAGAAAGCCCTTCAGGTGGTGAGCGGGAGCGCTCAGCTCATGAACATCCGTACGTGTGCGTGCTGGTGCGCGCCGGCCAGCACGTCGAGGTGCGGCGCGAAGCTCTGCATGTCGTCGAGCCCGGCGGTGCGCACCTCCTCGTAGTCCTCGCCGACCCGCTCGTTCACCGCGAAGAGGATCGACTGGGTGTCGAGGTGGTCCACCCGCATGAGCCGGACCGCCGCGCCGAGCACCATGGAGGCCGCGCCGTACTGGTGGGCGGCGAACGCGTCCGCCTCGTCCACGCCGAGTTCGGCGAAGAGCACGCCGAGCGCGACCGGGTAGGTGACCGGGACGCCCGCGCCGCTCTCCGCGACGCGCTTGCGCAGGAGGGACTCCCCCACCACCCGTTCGGCGGCCTCGGCCAGCTTGCGCCCCATGCGGACGGTCATCGTCCGCGTCTCCTCGTTGATCTTGCGCAGGTGTACGGCCTCGTCGGCCGCCCGGATCCGGTCGAGGTCACCGGCGCGGGCGGAACGGTGCGCCACGAGCAGCGCCACCCCGTCACCGGTGGCGGCGGCGCGCGTGACGGTACGCACGAACTCCTGCAACGTGGCCCGGTCGTGCACCGCCCCCTGTTCGACCGCCGTCTCCAGCCCGTTGGAGAAGGAGAACGCGCCGACCGGGAAGACCGAGTCGCCGAACTGGAGCAGCTTCAGGGCCTCGGTCACCGTGGACACCCCGGCCCTCAGTTCAGGTCGGCGGGCAGGTGCGTATGCGGGGTCGAGTCGGCCCCGCCGAACAGCCGCCGCGACTCGTGCGGGGCCAGGTACGCGATGATCTCGGTGCCGGGGATGAACTCGTGGGTGAGGCCGGTGAACGCGTGGGTCCGCATCACCGAGTCCATGACCTTGCGGTCCACAGTCAGCGGAACGTACATCTTGGTGCCCTTCACCACCGCCGGCCAGTGCTGGTTGCCGATCGCGTGGCCGAGTTCGACGGCCGAGCGGACCACCATGTCCAGGGACTCGCCGTGCAGCGTGTCGAGGTGCACGACCATCACCTCGCCGAGCGCGATCCGGGCCACCACCGCGGTCGCTGTGGCGTCGTCCCACGCGAGCACGTCGCCGTCGCGCAGCCGTACGCCGCGGGCCAGGGACAGCGCCAGTTCGGTGCCGAGGCTCGTGGTCCGGCGCAGCCGGCTCTTCTGGGCGTCCCACTGGTCGAGGACCAGGTCGTCGACCTTGGCCTCCCGGAGCCGCTCGGTCCACGCCGGCTCGTTCACGTTGCCGAGTACCGTTTCGACGAGCATGTGTTCTCCTTTCACGCGACCCCGCCCCCGGCCCGGCCGGGAGCGGGCACCGCGCCGGGTCAGCTGAAGAAGTAGAGCTGGCTGAGGGGGAGGTTCTTGGCCGCCGGCACCGTCGCGTGCACGCCGTCCATCTTCACGGCGAAGGTCTCCGGGTCGACCTCGAGCTTCGGCGTACGGTCGTTGCGCACCATGTCGCGCTTGGTCAGGTTGCGGCAGCCGTAGACCGGCATGACCTGCCGTTGCAGACCCAACTGTTCGGCCACACCCGACTCGTGCGCGGCCCGGGACACGAACGTCACGCAGTTCTTGGCGACCTGGGTGCCGGTGGCGCCGAACATGGGCCGGTAGTAGACCGGCTGCGGCGTGGGAAGCGACGCGTTCGGGTCGCCCATGATCGACCAGGCGATCATGCCGCCCTTGAGCACCATCTTCGGCTTCGTGCCGAAGAACGCGGGCTCCCAGAGGACCAGGTCGGCGAGCTTGCCCGGGCTGACCGAGCCGATGACGTGCGAGACGCCCTGGGTGATGGCCGGGTTGATGGTCATCTTGGCGACGTAGCGCAGGACGCGGAAGTTGTCGTTGGCGTCGGAGTCCTCGGCCAGCTTGCCGCGGACGTTCTTCATCTGCCCGGCGAGCTGGACGGTCCGCAGCCAGGTCTCGCCCACCCGGCCCATGGCCTGCGAGTCGCTCTGCATCATCGAGATGACGCCCTCGTCGAGGAGCACGTCCTCGGCGGCGATGGTCTCGGTGCGGATCCGGCTCTCCACGAAGGCGACGTCCGAGGGCACCTTCGGGTTGAAGTTGTGGCAGACCATGATCATGTCGTACAGCTCGGACTGGCTGTTGATGCCGTACGGCACCGTCGGCGTGGTCGAGGCGGGCAGCACGTTCATCTGGCCGGCGACCTTGATGATGTCCGGCGCGTGCCCGCCGCCGGCGCCCTCGGTGTGGAAGGTGTGGATGGTGCGGCCCTCGAAGGCGGCGATGCTGTCCTCGATGTAGCCGCTCTCGTTGAGCGTGTCGGTGTGGATGCTGATCTGGACGTCGTACTCGTCGGCGACGGCCAGGCAGGACCGGATCACCGCGGGCGGCGCGCCCCAGTCCTCGTGGATCTTGAAGCTGGGCACCCCGGCCATGATCTGCTCGACCAGTGGCGCCCGGCCGCTGCTGTTGCCCTTGCCCAGCAGGCCGATGTTGATCGGCAGGTTCTCGAAGGCCCGCATCATGTTGTGGATGTTCCAGGGGCCGGGCGTGATGGTGACGCCGTTGGTGCTGTCGCTGGGCCCGGTGCCGCCGCCCCACAGGGTGGTGACGCCGTTGCTGAGCGCGGCGTACACCTGCTGCGGGGTGACCAGGTGGACGTGCGCGTCGATGCCGCCGGCGGTCAGGATCAGGTGCTCACCGGAGATCGCGTCGGTGCCCGGACCGGTCACCAGGCCCGGGGTCACCCCGTCCATGATGTTGGGGTTGCCCGCCTTGCCGATCCCGGCGATCCTGCCGTCCTTGATCCCCACGTCCGCCTTGACCACGCCGAGCAGCGCGTCCACGATGGTCACGTTGGTGATCACCAGGTCCACCACGCCCTCGGCGCTCGTGGCCTGGCTGGCACTGCCCATGCCGTCGCGCAGGGTCTTGCCACCGCCGTACATGACCTCGTCACCGAGGACCCGCAGGTCCTTCTCGATCTCGATGTAGAGGTCGGTGTCACCCAGCCGGATCTGGTCGCCCGTGGTCGGGCCGTACATTCCGGCGTATTCCTGCCGTGAGATCTGACTCATGCGTTGTCGCTCCAGCTCTGGCGCATCTGAGAGTGGCCGGGCTACTTGCCCTTGCCCTTGCCTTGGTCCTGGCCCTTGCCCTGGTCCTGCTGCTGCGACGTGGTCTTGAAGCCGCGCGTCTGGGCCTGGTGGAGCGCCTCGGCCCGGTCCGGCCGGTAGCCGGGGATCGGCCCGTCGCCGGTCCAGCCCTGGACCAGGCCGTTGAAGCCGTACACCCGCTGGGAGCCGCCGTACGGGACGAGTTGCACGGTCTTGCGGTCGCCGGGCTCGAACCGGATCGAGGTCGTGGCCGGGATGTTCAGCCGCTTCCCGAACGCCGCCGGGCGGTCGAACTCCAGGAAGCGGTTGGCCTCGAAGAAGTGGAAGTGGGAACCGACCTGGATGGGCCGGTCACCGGTGTTGTGCACGACCACCTCGGTCACCGGCCGCCCGGCGTTGAGTTCCAGAGGTTGGTCGCTGAGCTTGTAACCGCCGATGGGCCGAAGGTGCTTGGAGTTCGGTCCCGGGTGTTGCTTCGCCATGTCGCCCCCGCTCCGCCGGAGACCGTGGCCTCCGGTCGCTGCTCTACTGGATGGGTGAGTGGACGGTGATCAGCCGTGACCCGTCGGTGAAGACCGCTTCGACCTGGAGCATCGGGATCATGTCCGCCACGCCGGGGATCACGTCGTCGGCGGTGAGCACGTGGCTCGCATCGTTCATGACCTCCTCGACGGTCTTGCCCTCGCGCGCGCCTTCGAGCGCCGCGGCGCAGATGACCGCCACGGCCTCGGGGTGGTTGAGCTTGACCCCGCGCGCCTTGCGGGCGTTCGCGACCATCGCCAACGAGTGGATCGTCAGCTTGTCGAATTCCTTCGGCGTGAGATGCACGTCGCGATCCCTTCACGTACTTTCGACTATGTCGTCACACTAGGAGGGGTTTATGGGCAAAACAGGCTTTCGGTGAGATTCCCGGAATCGGCGTGCGCCCGCCTGCGCCGGACGCTGCCGGGGCCGCTCCTGCACACGGACGGGGGAAGGGTGAACCGGTCGGCGTCGTACGACTCCGCGGACTCCTACCGGGAGTTCCGCCATCCGCTCGCGGCGCTCGTGCTCGCCGTCGTCACCGCCGGCGCGCTCGACGCCTTCGCGTTCCTGCGATACGGAGCGTTCGTCGCCAACCAGTCCGGAAACGCCATCTTCCTCGGCATGGGACCGGCCGGCGGGCAACCCACGTGGCCGGTCTCGGCGGCCTCGATCGTCGCGTTCGCGACCGCCGCCGGCCTGGTGAACCTGCTCCGCCGCCGGACCCGGCCGACGGCGGCGCCACTGGTGGACATCGCTGTCACCGAGGCCGCCATGGTCGTCTGGACGCTGCTCAACCTGGCGCTCGCGTACGGCCGGCACGGCACGGCGTCGCGGGTGCTGCTCGCCGCGGCCGGAGCGGTCGCCATGGGCAGCCTGACCACTGTGGCGACCCGTACCGCGGGCATCGCGACGCCGATCACCTATCAGTCGGGTACCACGACGAAGATCGGTGAGCGGGCCGCCCGCTGGCTGTTCGGCCCCGCCGCCGACCGGGGCCAGGCCCGGCGGGGCACCCTGCTCGGGCTGCTCGCCCTGGTCAGCTACTCCGTCGGCGGCGCAGTCGGCACGCTCGCCCAGCACCGGCCCCGCTGGGTGCCACTGTGGGGGACGCTCGCGCTGGCCGTACTGATCCTGCTGCTCCGCCGGGACCGGCGGCCGGGGCCGGCGTCGCGGCCCGGCTGAGCGTCAGTCCGCCTGGGCCGCGAGTTCCCGGGCCCGGTCCCGGGCCGCCTCCAGCGCCGCCAGCATGGCCGCGCGTACGCCGTGGTTCTCCAGCTCGCGGATCGCCGAGATGGTGGTGCCCGCGGGCGAGGTGACCGCCTCGCGCAGCTTCACCGGATGTTCACCGGAGTCGCGCAGCATCACCGCCGAGCCGATCGCGGTCTGCACGATCAGCTCGTGCGCCACCTGGCGTGGCAGGCCGAGCAGGATGCCCGCGTCGATCATCGCCTCGACGAGCAGGTAGAAGTAGGCCGGGCCGGAGCCGGAGAGCGCGGTGACCGCGTCCTGCTGCGACTCGGGCACCCGGACGGTGGCGCCGAGCGGGGAGAACATCTCCTCGGCCAGGGCCAGGTGCTCGCCGGTGGCGTACGCGCCCGCCGAGATCGCGCTCATCGCCTCGTCGACCAGCGCCGGGGTGTTGGTCATGACCCGGACCACGGGGGTGCCCTCTGGTAGCCGGCGGTTGAAGAAAGCCGTCGGCAGGCCGGCGCAGAGCGAGATCACCAGCTTGTCGGCCGGCACCTTCGGGCCGATCTCGTCCAGCAGCGCGGCGGCGTCCTGCGGCTTGACCGACACGGCCAGCACCTCGGCCTCGGTCACGGCGGTGAGGTTGTCCACCACCCGTACGCCGTAGCGGTCGGCCAGCTCCCGCGCCCGCGCCGGCCGCCGCGCGGTGGCGAGCAGCCGCTCCACCGGCCAGCCGGAACGCAGCAGCCCGGAGAGCATCAGCTCACCGATCTTGCCGGCGCCGATCACCGCGACCGTGTGCACCTGGCGTGCCATCAGCCGTACCCCTTCCCGGGTCACGTGGGCAGGGGGGGGGGGGGGGGGCGGGCCGCCGCGCCGCGCGGGGGGGGGGCGCGGCGGCGCGGGGCGCCGCCCCCCCCCCCCCCCCCCCCCACGCCCGTGCGCCGTCGATCAGCTGCCGAAGAAGACCTCGGCCTCGGCGTACCGCTCCAGCGGCACGGTCTTCAGCTCGCGGGTGGCGTCGGCGAGCGGGACGCGGACGATGTCCGTGCTCTGCATCGCGACCATCTTGCCCCAGTCGCCCTCGTGCGCGGCGTCGATCGCGTGCAGGCCGAGCCGGGTCGCCAGCACCCGGTCGAACGCGGTCGGGGTGCCGCCGCGCTGGATGTGGCCGAGCACCACGGTGCGGGCCTCCTTGCCGGTCTTCGCCTCCAGCTGCTCGGCCAGCCACTGGCCGATGCCGCCGAGACGGACGTGACCGAACGCGTCCAGCTCCTGGTTGTGCAGGACCATCTGGCCGTCCAGCGGCTGGGCGCCCTCGGCGACCACGACGATCGGGGCGTACTGGTGCTGGAAGCGCTTCTCGACGTAGCCGGCGACCTGCTCGACGTCGAACTGCCGCTCCGGCAGCAGGATCACGTTGGCGCCACCGGCGAGACCGGCGTGCAGGGCGATCCAGCCGGCGTGCCGGCCCATGACCTCGACCACGAGCGTGCGGTGGTGGCTCTCCGCGGTGGTGTGCAGCCGGTCGATCGCCTCCATGGCGATGTTGACGGCGGTGTCGAAACCGAACGTGTAGTCGGTCGCACCGAGGTCGTTGTCGATCGTCTTCGGCACACCGATGACGTTGACGCCCAGCTCGTGCAGCTTGGTGGCCACGCCGAGCGTGTCCTCGCCGCCGATCGCGATCAGCGCGTCCACGCCCTGGGCGGCGAGGTTGTCCTTGATCCGCTCCACGCCGTTCTCGATCTTGAACGGGTTGGTGCGGGACGAGCCGAGGATGGTGCCGCCGCGCGGCAGGATGCCACGCACCTCGGCGATGCCGAGCGGCTTGGTCAGGCCCTCGAGCGGGCCCTTCCAGCCGTCCCGGAAGCCCACGAACTCGTGACCGTAGGTGGCGACGCCCTTGCGGACCACCGCCCGAATCACCGCGTTGAGACCTGGGCAGTCGCCGCCGCCGGTGAGCACGCCGATACGCATGATCTGCTCATCCTCCTGGAGCATCAGGTGAAGCCCGGATAAGCCCCAGGATATGTGTCAGATCAGACCATCGGCGCCGTTGCCGGCCCGGGGCGGGCCGTCACTGCGCACTGTAGTCGGCACAGGTGTACGCCGACACCGCACCCCGGGCCGTTCCGGACGGCGGACGGGCTACCCGTCAGTAGCTGACCTCGTGGTTCTCCCCCGCCTTCGGCGGCTTGCCGGTCACCGCCGCCTTGGCGAAGCCGAGCAGGTTGACCACCGTGCTGCCGGGCGAGTCCCAGTACTCCGCCGACCCGGCGTGCACCTTGATCAACGTGATCCCGGGCGTGTCCAGCCCGTCCGGGAACCACGCCTTCAGCACCGGGCTCCACAGCTCCTTCGCCCGCTCGGGGTCCCACTCCTCGGTGGCGGTGCCGGCCACCGACACCCAGGCGTGGTGGCGCTGGTCGGAGAAACCGACGTTCACCTGCGGGTTGACCCGGATCTGCCGCACCTTCGCCGAGTCGGCGTACGCGAAGAACCACAGGTCGCCGTCGAAGTCCGCCTCCTGCAACCCCATCGGGCGGCTGATCAGACGCCCGTCCACGCCGGTGGTGGTGAGCAGGCAGATCCGGGCGTCCTTGATCAGCTCGGTGACCCGTCGGCGGGCGTCCGCGGCGTTTGTCGGCTCATTGCTCATGGGGCACTCCTGTCTCGGATCGGCGTAGATGCCGCTCCCGTGCCCTGGGCGGAACCGGTCAAACCTCCCGCGCCGTCATCGCCCGCCACCGCGCCAGGTTGTGCCGCGCGTCGACGAGCGCGTCGTGCCGGTCGGCCTCGGCGTCCGGCAGCCGGGGGCGGCCCCGGTCGTCCCAGAGCTGGCGCAGCTCCTTGGTGAAGCGGGGGATCTCCCGGGGCAGCGCCGGCATCGCGCCCCAGAGCTGGGCCAGCACGACATGGTCGTAGGCGGCGTACCAGGCCCACAGCTCCAGCTGCTCGCCCGGCCGGTCCCGCACCGGTTCCAGCAGGAACTCGTGCAGGTCGTCCCGGATGCGCGCGCGGGAGCGCCAGGCCCGGTCGGCCGGCGACGGGAGCTTGTCCAGCACGTTGCGCCGCACCCAGGGCACCGCCCGGGAGTCGTCGAACTCGGTGGAGACCGCGTAGAACTCGCGGCCGTACTCGTCGACGACGCCGATCGACACCAGGTCGACGATGCGGCCGTCCTCGATGAATTCGCAGTCGTAGAAATAGCGGTAGACCATCGCCCCCATCCTCGCCCATCACCGGCACGGACCGGTCGCCGGGGCGTCCGCCGAGGTCGGCGGGCGTGCCGGCGGCGGGCGGGCATGGTCACGGAAGTGTTTCCGGGGGTGTACAGCACGCGACGAGAGCGTCATGATCTGATGTGTACCGCCGTCGGGCGCCGAACCGGTTGAGCTGCCTCGTACCGGGAATGACAGCTTCACCCGGTGTGCGAGTCGTGACTTCTGACCGGGGAGGGGTTGAGCCGTGGAGTCTCGCCTGCCGGAGCCGGGTGACGCGCTCACGGGTGTGGAGATGTTCGCCGGGCTCGAGCCGGAGGTGCGGCAGCGTGTCATCGCCGCGGCCGTACCGCGCACCTACCGCAAGGGCCAGCTGCTCTTCGTCGAGAACGACCCCGGCGAGTCGCTGATCGTGCTGCGCCGCGGCGCGGTGGCGGTGTTCCGCACCGCGCCGACCGGTGAACGCGCGGTGCTGTCGGTGATCCGACCCCCGGACGTGCTCGGCGAGGTGTCCCTGTTGGACGCCTCCACCCGCTCGGCGTCGGCCGAGGCGATCGAGGACTGCGCCGCGCTGGCGCTGTCCCGGCCCGCGTTCATGGAGCTGGTGCACTCCAACCCGCGCATCCTGGACGCGGTGATGCGCTCGCTGGGCCAGCTGATCCGCCGGCTCACCGAGCAGAACGCCGACCACGTCTTCCTCGACCTGCCCGGCCGGGTCGCAAAGACGCTGGTCCGGCTCGCAGGCGAGAGCCAGGCCCCGATGATCACCATCGAGCTGAACCAGAGCCAGCTCGCCGAGATGGCGGGCGGTTCCCGGCAGAGCGTCAACCAGGCCATCGGCTCGTTCGCCAGCCGGGGCTGGCTGCGCACCGAGGGACGCCGCATCGTGGTCACCGACGTGGCCGCGCTGCGCCGCCGGGCCGGCATGAACGACCGCTGACACGACGACGGCGGGGGCCGGCGGTCGTCCCGCCGGCCCCCGCCGCGTTCGTCGTACGCCGGTCAGTCGTCCTTGGTGTCGGCCGGGGGCGAGCTCGGACCCGGGCCGATCTTCGACGGGTCGGTCTTCTTCGGCGGGGTCGTCGTGGTGGTCGTGGTCTCGGTCGATCCGCTACCCGCGGGCTGCTCCACCATGCCTTTTTCCTCCAGTTCGGCGAGGGTTACGGCGTCCACGTCGACCGTGTCGCCGACGGCCCACACCGTCCCCCGTGGATCGGTCCATGAGGCGGACAGCCGGACGTGCACGGCAAACTCCCTGTCGACGGGACTTCCTGCTAGGGGAGACTAGACCCGGCCGAACAGCCGTGACGTCCCGCCGACCCGTCGGGTACCCGACTGCGCGGCCGCGCGGGACACTGGGGACCTCACGCGTACGGAGCCGGACATCGACCTCACCTGTGGACACTGCGCCCGGACCGCCGGGCCGGACGACCGTTTCTGCGGTGGGTGCGGTCGCCCGCTTGCGGCTGCCTGCCCAGGCTGCGGCCACGCCAACGACACCGGCGCCAACTTCTGCACCAACTGCGGTCAGCCGCTGCGCGACCACGCGGTCACGGTGCAGGAGGACCGCCGCCAGGTGAGCGTGCTCTTCATCGACATCGTCGACTTCACGACATACGCCGAGCGGGCCGACCCGGAGCAGGCCCGCAGCCTGCAACAGGTCTACTTCGCCACGGTGCGCCGGCTGGTGCACCAGTACGGCGGCGTGGTGGAGAAGTACATCGGCGACGCGGTCATGGCGCTGTTCGGCGCGCCGGTCGCCACCGACAACGACGCGCTGCGCTGCGTACGCGCCGGACTGGAGCTGCAACGCAGCCTGGCCCGGCAGCCGGCCGGCCCGCATCCGCCGCTCGGGTTCCGGGTCGGCATCGCCACCGGCGAGGCCCTGGTCGACCTGGCCGCGGCGCGCGACGGCGGCCAGGCGTTCGTCACCGGCGACGTGGTGAACACCGCCAGCCGGTTGCAGGGGCTCGCTCCGGTGGGCGGCGTGGTGGTCGACGAGAGCACCTGGGCGGCCACCCGGCGCGAGATGGAGTACGACGACCAGCCGCCGGTCACGTTGCGCGGCCGCTCGGCGGTGAGCCGGATCTGGCTGGCCGTGCGGGCACGGCCCCGGCGCGACGGGCAGACCGCCGAGCTGACCCCGATGGTCGACCGGGACCACGAGCGGGGCCTGCTCGTCAGCGCGCTGCACCGCACGCTCACCGAGCGCACCTCGCAGCTGCTCACCGTCTTCGGCCCGGCCGGGGTGGGCAAGAGCCGGCTGCTGCGCGAGCTGGCCCGGCACGCCGCCAGCCTGCCCGGCACCCGGGTCACCTGGCTGACCGGCCAGTGCCCGCCGTTCGGCGAGAACGTCACCTACGCGGCACTGGCCGACATCGTCCGGAGCTGGGCCGGGCTGACCGGCGCGGACGACCCGGCCGCCAGCCGGGACCGGCTGCGCGAGCAGCTGGGCCGTCTCGCCGACCCGCACGCGGTACGGCTGGCCGAGGCGCTGGGCCCGCTCGTCGGCGTCACCGGTGAACGGCTCACCTCGGCCGAGACCGAGGCGGCGTGGCGGCGGTTCCTGCTCACCCTGGCCGCGACCGGTCCCACGGTGCTCGTCTTCGAGGACATGCACTGGGCCGACGAGGCGATGCTGTCCTTCGTCGAGCAGCTCGGCGCGGCGGCCCGCAACGTGCCGCTGCTCGTCGTCGCGACCGCCCGGCCGGAGCTGCGCGAACGGCACCCGGCCTGGACCGGCACGATCAGCGGGGCGATGTCCATCTCGGTGCCGCCGATGCACGACGGCGACATCGACACGCTCTACTCGCTGCTGCTCGGTCAGGCCACGCTGCCGCAGGAGGCGCGCGCGCCGCTGATCGAGTTCGCCGACGGCAACCCGCTCTACGCCCAGGAGTACGCGCGGATGCTGCTCGACGGCGGGCTGGCCGAGCGGGCGGCCGGGCTGGCGCTCGTCGATCCGGCCGGCGGCGCCGGGATGCCGCGTACCGTGCAGGCGGTCATCGCCAACCGGCTGGACCTGCTCGACCCGGCCGACCGCGCGGTGCTCCAGGCCGCCTCGGTGGTCGGCGTGCAGTTCTGGGCCGCGCCGGTGGCGCTGGCGCTCGGCCGCCCGGTGGAGTGGGTCGAGCGCGCGCTGCACCACCTTCAGCGGCGTGACCTCGTCTACGAGCTGCCCGTCTCGACCATGCCCGGCCAGGCGGAGTACCGGTTCCGGCACGTGCTGGTCCGGGACGTCTGCTATCAGCGGTTGCCCCGGGCCGAGCGGGTCGCCCGGCACCAGCGCACCGCCGACTGGCTGGAGCAGCTTGCCGACGGCCGGCAGCACGACCTGGCCGAGGTGCTGGCCAACCACAGGTGGGCGGCGCACGAGATCGCCCGTACCGTCGGGCTGGACCAGGCCCCGCACGCCGCCGCGACCCGGTCCGCGCTGCACCGGGCCGCGCGCCGGGCGTACGACCTGCACGCCCTGGAGACCGCCGCCACGCTCGTGGACCGCGCGCTGAGCGTGGAGTGCGGGCCGGACCCGGCACTCGAACTGTTCCGGGCCGAGCTGGCGTTCTACCGGGACCGCGACGGCTTCCTCGACGGTGGCGGGACGGCGCTGCTCACCACACTGGCCGACCGGCTGACCGGCGCCGGTGACCGGCCCGGCGCGGCAAAGGCGTGGCGGCTGCTGGCCACGGCGGCGTTCGCGCGGGCCGACCGTTCGGAGCTGATGCGCTGCCTGGACCGGGCGATCGGGCTGCACGCCACGCTGCCGGACAGCGAGGACAAGGTGGGTGTGCTGCTGGAGCTGGCCCGGGCGCACATGCTGGATGCGGAGACCGAGCCGGCGTGTGTGGCCGCCCGTACCGCCGCCGAGCTGGCCGAGCGGCTGGGGCTGCGCGAGGCCCGGGCGAACGCCCGCATCACGCTCGCCGTGGTCCGCTACCAGGCCGGCGCCGAGGAGGCGTACGCCGAGCTGGCCGAGGTGACCGAGGAGTGCCGGGTGGAGCGGTTGACCAGCCGCCGCCGCGCGGTGCACAACCTGGCCTGGGTGCTGCAGGAGGAGGGTGACCTGGCCGGCTCCGCCCGGCTGGTCGACGAGCAGCGCTCACTGGACCTGGCCGGCGAGCACGCCCTGACGGTGAGCTTCAGCGACCAGTGGGCCCGGTCGTACTACAGCGGGGACTGGACGTCGGCGCTGCGGATGGCCGAGGGGTCGACGCGGCGCCCGACCGACGAGTGGGACCTGCACATCGTGGCCGTGTCCGGCTGGATCCGGGCGCTCGGCGACGACCCGGCCGGCCCGGGCACCGGCGAGGACCTGGTGGACCAGGCACTCGTGGCGGCCCGCCGCAGCGGCTTCCAGCGCGTACTGCGCTCCACGCTGGCGCACGCCGCGCTCTGCCGCGCGGTGCAGGGCCGCCGGGACGAGGCGGTGGCGCTGCTGTCCGAGCTGGACGAGGACTGGCGGCAGACCCGGATGATCCCGTTCGCCGAGTGGGTCCCGGCGGTCGGCCACGTGGCCGCGCTGCTCGGCGGCGACGCCGCGGTGCTGGTGCGCGACCTGCTGGCGCGCTCGCCGCGCACCACCCGCTGGGCGCGGG
>NZ_JBXUOV010000060.1:0-30541 GCF_057196585.1 Micromonospora sp. ATLC20 | reverse complement strand
GCCTCGGGCAGCGCGGGCGGCAGCGCCCCGGCCAGGTCGAGTCCCCGGGCCATGCCCCGGGTGGTGGCACCCCAGCGGCGGGCCGCCCCGCGCCAGGCGGTCCCCGCCGTCCGGCCGTGCTCCTGCGCGCGCAGCCGCTTGACCAGGTCACCGGTGTTGATCAGCACCGGGCATGCGGTGGCGCACATGCCGTCGACGGCGCAGGTCTGCACCGCGTCGTAGTCGTAGTCGTCGGTCAGCTCCCGGGCCAGCGCGGTGTCGCCGGCGGCCTGCGCGGCGGCGATCTCCCGGCGCAGCACGATGCGTTGCCGGGGCGTGGTGGTGAGGTCGCGGCTGGGGCAGACCGGCTCGCAGTAGCCGCACTCGACGCAGCGGTCCACCTCCTCCTCCACCGTCGGCACGGTCTTGAGGTGCCGCATGTGGATCTCCGGGTCGTCGCTGAGCAGCACGCCCGGGTTCAGCACACCGTCCGGGTCGCAGAGCGTCTTCAGCTCGCGCATCACCTCGTACAGCTCGTCGCCGAACTGGCGGCGCACGTACGGGGCCATCACCCGGCCGGTGCCGTGCTCGGCCTTGAGCGTCCCGCCGTGGCCGAGCACCAGGTCGACCATCTCCTCGGTGAAGTCGGCGTAGCGCGCCGGGGCCTCACCGCCGTCGAACCGCTCGTTGAGCATGAAGTGCAGGTTGCCGTCCTTGGCGTGGCCGAAGATGACGCTGTCGGCGTACCGGTGCCGGTCGAACAGCTCGGCCAGCGACGCGCACGTGCCGGCGAGCGCCTCGACCGGGACGGCGATGTCCTCCAGCAGCGCCGTGGTGCCGGACGGGCGGGCGCCGGCCACCGCCGCGTACAGGCCCTTGCGGATGTGCCACAGCGCGGCGCGGGCGGCGGGCTCGCCGCTGAGCCGCGCCGGGGCGCTCAGCGGCAGGCCGGCCAGCACCGGTCCGGCGTCGGCGACCCGGTCGGCGAGCGCCGCCGGGTCGGACTCCTGCCACTCGGCGAGCAGCGCGGCGTGCCCGCGCACGGCCAGGCCGCGCAGCGTGGCGTCCGCCTTCGGGTCGCGCTGGGCGACCCGAAGGGCGGCGGCGTCGAGCAGCTCGATCGCCGCCGGCCCGGCGGCCACCAGCGCCGGCATGGCGGCCATCGCCGCGCCCAGGGAGTCGAAGACCAGCAGGCCGGTCGCGGCGTGCCGGTGCACGGGTACGGTGCGGAACGTCGCCGAGGCGACGAACGCGAGCGTGCCCTCGCTGCCCACCACGAGCCGGGTGAGCAGGTCGGCCGGGTCGTCGTGGTCGAGGAACGCGTTCACGCCGTAGCCCATGGTGTTCTTCATGGCGTACTGGGCGCGGATGCGGCGCACCGAGTCGGGGTTGCCGCGTACCCGGTCGCGCAGCCGCAGCAGCCCGGCGTGCAGGTCCGGTTCGGCGGCGCGCAGCCGGGCGTCGGCGTCCGGCGCGCCGGTGTCCAGCACGGTGCCGCTGGGCAGCGCGAGGACCAGCGACTCCAGCGTCCGGTACGTGTTGAACTCGGTGCCGCAGGTCATGCCGCTGGAGTTGTTGGCGACCACGCCGCCGACCGTGCACGCGGACTCGCTGGCCGGGTCGGGGCCGAGCTTGCGGCCGTACGGCGCCAGGCGCGCGTTCACCTGCCGCAGCACCACCCCGGGCTGCACCCGTACCCGCCGCCCGTCGTCGAGGACCGTCAGGTCGCGGAAGTGCCGCCGCACGTCGACGAGCAGCCGGTCGGTGACCGCCTGGCCGCTGAGGCTGGTGCCGCCGGAGCGGAACGTCAGCGGGGTGCCGGTGCGGGCACCGTAGGCCAGCAGCGCGGCGACCTGGCCGGCGTCGGACGGTGTGATCACCGCGCCGGGGTGCAGCAGGTAGTGCGAGGCGTCGTGGGCCATCCGCAGCCGCTCCGCGGCCCGGGTCGCCACGCCACCGGGCACCACCGATTCCAGTCCGGCCCGCGTGGACGCGCTCAGCTCCGTCATGATCACCGCACCTCCCCCGGCTCACAGTAGTCACGCGCGGCGGGGCTCACCGCGCGGTGATCCGGTCCAGCACCCGCCGCTGGAACGCGCGGGCGGCCGGGCCGGACGGCGGCGTGCCGCCGCGGCGGGCCTCGATCGAGGCGCGGATCAGCGCGGCGTCCGGGTCGTCGGCGGCCACCCGCAGCCCGGCGTCGACCTTGCCCAGCCAGACGCCCTCGCGGATGCGCACCAGCGCGCGGCAGGCGCCGAGCACCGCGTCCTCCGCGCCGGGCGCCGGTTCGTCGCCGGGTGGCGTGGGCAGCGCCAGCCACCAGCGCAGCGCGTCCGCGAGCAGCGCCCGCAGCGCCTCCGGGGACGGGTCGGCGAACACGTCGGCGGCGGGCGGGCCTAGTAGCGTCCGGCCGGACTGGCGCAGGATGCTGCGGTCCAGCGCGTACCAGAACCGCCCGTCGGTGGCGGGCCGGTCGGCCGGGTCGTAGGTGGCGCGGAACGGCATGGTGGCGCCGGTGTTCAGCTCGACCTCGAAGCCCGGCTCAAGGGTGCCGGAGGCGGCCACGTCGCGGCGGTAGACGACCAGTTCCAGGCCACGTGCCGGGCAGGGCAGCGACTCGTGCCGCAGCCGGTCCACGAGCAGGCGCTTGTCCGGCTCCGGCATCGGCCCGGCGGCCACCAGCGCCACGTCCACGTCGCTGCGTCCCGGCTGGTACGCGCCCAGCCCGACCGACCCGGCGGCGTACGCGCCGACCAGGTCCTCACCGAGCACGTCCCGGGAACGGCGGACCACTTCGGCCAGGTAGTCGCGGATGTCGTCGCGCATTCCGGCATCCTGCCCCGGCCCGGGCGCGGTCAGTCCGCCGGGTCCGGGCAGCACACGGTCAGCGCGCCCGGCACCACCTTCACCTTGAGGCGTTTCGCCTTGCCCCGGGCGCCGCCGTCCAGCTCGTACGTCTTCGGCGCGTCGAACCGCACCTTGATCTTGCGACCCCGGGTGATCCGCACGAAGGGCGACTCCTCGGAGCGCCCGGCGGCCATCCGGCCCAGCGTGCGCGCCCAGTCCACCGCGCCGCTGGCGGTGGACACGCCGACTTCGAGGGCCCCGTCGTCGGGGCGGGCGTCGTCGAAGGCCGGGATGCCGCCGGTGATGGTGCCGACGTTGCCGAACAGCACGCAACTCGCCTCGTCGTCGAACCAGTCGGCGCCGTCGACCCGGATCCGGGTCCGTACGCACTCGCCGCGCACGTGCCGCAGCCCGGTCCAGACGTACGCGATCCGGCCGAACCGGCCCTTGAGCTGCCGGTCGGCGTCCCGGATCAGGTCGCCGTCGAACCCGGCGCCGGCCATCACCGCGAAGTGCTCGCCGTTGATCCGGCCCAGGTCCAGCTCGCGCCGGCGGCCGTGCAGCGCGATGCGTACCGCCTCGGGCAGGTCGACCGGGATGCCCAGGTTCACCGCGAACAGGTTGGCCGTGCCGGCGGGCAGGATGCCCATCGGCACGCCGCTGCCCGCGAGCGCGTCGGCGCACCGCTGCACCATGCCGTCTCCGCCCCACACCAGCACCAGCTCGGCACCGGAGTCCAGCGCCGCGCGGACCCGCTTGGGCGCCTTCCGGCTCTTCGGCACCTCGTACCAGAGCAGTCGCCCGACCCCGGCGGCGACGAGCCGGGAGCGCAGCTCGTCGAGCCCTCCCCCGAACGTCTTCTTCCGGTGGGCGACGACAGCGACCACACCGGCCGGGGGCGCGGCGGGTGCGGGGGTGGTGTCCGGGCGTGCGGCCGTGCGCGTGTCCATGGCCCGGCTGGTACCCGGACGCCGCGGATCCCACGCCTGCGGCACGCCCGACACGGATCGACGGCGTACTGTGCCCGGGCCGCCACGTTCGGTACAGTGCAGCACGTCGATGCGCGCCCCCGGGGCACGGGTCCGAAAGGTGTGGAATGTCAGGACAGGCCGACTGGGTGGCGCGCTGCACGCTGCGCCTCGGTCTGCTGCTCGGCGGCGTGGCAGTGGTCTGGGGCGCCCACGAGGCCGCCTCCGGCTCGGCCGCCCACGCCGCCGAACGTCCGTCCGGCCCGCTCACCGCCACCGTCGGGGTGCTCACCCACACGCTCGGGACGGTGCTCGGCCTGCCCACGTCCGGACCCGGCGAGGCGCCCGCCGCCGGTTCCGGCGACGCCACGGCGGAACCGGCGACGCCCGCCGCACCCGCGCCTGCTCCCGGCCCCGACGCATCCGGCCCAACCGCATCCGCGCCTGCCTCCGACTCCGCCGCACCCGCACCCGACGCGACCGCGCCGAAGCCGGACACACCCGCGTCCGGCACGCCCGCGTCCGGCACCGGCCGGCCGAAGGCGCAGCCGGCCCCCGCGACACCGGTGACCGGCCGGGTGGTCGAGGCGGTGGTGACGCCGGTACACGACCACGTGCTCACGCCCGTCACCGACGTCCTGCGCCCGGTCACCGACCCGGTACGCGACCGCGTGCTCGCGCCGGTCGCCGAGGGCCTGAGCCCGGTCACCGACCCGGTGAAGGCAGGCGTGCTCGACCCGGTGGCGGACCTGCTGTCGCCGGTCGTGGAGCCGCTGCGCCCGATCCTCGGCCCGGTCTGGCGGGGCCTGGAACCGGTGCTCGACCCGCTGGCACCGGTGCTCGACCCGCTCAGCCCGGTGACCGATCTGCTCGAACCGCCGGCCGCGCCGGACCCCGGATCACCTCCGGCACCCGGCGAGCCCGGGCCGGTCGATCCGAACCCGCCGGCCGAGCCGGTCCATCCGGCCGACCCGTCCGCGACGCCGGCGCCCGCTGCCGAGCGTGCGCACGACACACCGCCCCACCTCGGTGGCCCGGTGCTCGCCGCCCCGGCGGCGCGCACCCTCACCGTCGTCGGCACGCGGTGGGCCGACCCGGCACAGAGCCGGGCACCGGCGGCTGCCGGCCCGGCGGTGCACGTCACGACCACGCCCGCCGTGCCGCTGCCGCCGCACGGCCTCAGCCACGGCGGCGGCACGGTGCACAGCGAGGCGGCCGACGCGGACGCGAACCGCTGGCGGCTGCCGACCCTGGCCCACCGGTACGCGCGACCGACGGCCGATCCGCTGCCGCCGTCGCGTACGTCGCGCCCCGGCACCAGACCCGCCTGAGCGAACTCCACAGGCACCACCTCCGATCCGGAGCACGGGCGTGTCCCGCCCGTCTGCCGCATGCCGCGGCGGCGCCGTCGTCCGGCGCCCGCAACCGACCCGATCACGCCTGGACAACAGGAGTTCGTTCATGAGCACAGCCCTGCCCGTCGTCCGCGCCCGGTGGTGCGACATCGGCCGCATCGCCGACCTCGTCGCCGAGGCCCTCGCGCCCACCGCGCTGGCCGCCTGGCTCGTCCCCGACACGTCCCGCCGCCTGCCGGTCCTCGCCGCCGTGGCGCGGATCTGGACCGAACACGCGTTGCTGTTCGGCGACGCGTTCCTGCTGCCCGACGGCAGCGCCGCCACCGTGTGGTTCCACCGCTACCGCCCGATCCCCGCCCCCCACCGGTACGCCGACCGGCTCGCCGGCGCCGCCGGGGCGGACGAGGACCGGTTCCGCCGCCTCGGCGTGGAGCTGGCGGCACGCCGTCCGGCCGAGCCGCACAACCATCTGGCGCTGCTGGCCGCGCCCCGGGGCGGCGCGACGCAGGCGCTGTCCGCGGCGCAGCGCCGGATGGACACGTTGAGCCTGCCCACGTACGCGCATCCGTGCGCCGGTGAGCAGGCCGAGGAGCTGCTGCGGCGGCACGGCTACGCCGAGCGGGAGACGTTCGCCGCCCCCGACGGCACGCCGGTGCGGTCGTTGTGGCGGTCGGCGCCGTTCCACGCCGGCGGCAACGACAGGTGGCGGACCCGCCGAGCCGCCCGCCGGGATCGCGACGGCCGCGCCGCCGGATGGGCGGCGCGCTGACCGGGTGAGCCCTCCGGGCCGGGGCGGCGCCCGTGCGCCCCGGCCCGGAGCACGCCACACCGTCCGGGTTCTTCGGCCGGTGCCGTCGGCGCTGCTCGGTTAGCCTGCGAGCCGGGCACGACTCAGCCGAGCAGTCGGAGGTAACGCGTGCGGAACAGCGGATCCACAGCGGAACCGGGCGGCGCGGCACCGGTGCGCCCGAGGCGCAAGCGGCGGCGTCTGCTCGTCGTCCTCGCGGTCTGCACGCTGCTGGCCGGCTGCGGGCTGGTCGCCGGCGGCTACTACTTCGACAGCGTGCCGACGCCCAGCGACCTGAAGCTGCCCGAGTCCACCACCGTCTACTACGCCGACGGGCGCACGCCGATGGCGAAGCTGGGCGCGCAGAACCGCACCATCGTGCCGTACGACGAGATGAACGACTCGGCGAAGCAGGCGATCGTGGCGGCCGAGGACCGTACGTTCTGGACGAACCAGGGCATCGACGTCAAGGGTGTGCTGCGGGCGGCCTGGGCCAACATCAGCGGCGGGCAGCGGCAGGGCGCGTCCACCCTCACCCAGCAGTACGCGCGCATCGCCGCGGACCTGCGCGGGGTCACCTACTCCCGCAAGCTGCGCGAGGCGGTGATCGCGTGGAAGCTCGACGACGCGTACTCCAAGGAGGAGATCCTCGGTTTCTACCTGAACACCGTGCCGTTCGGGCGGGGCGCGTACGGCATCGAGGCGGCCGCGCAGACCTACTTCGGCAAGACGGTACGCCGGGACGCGCCGGCCGCGCGGCAGCTCACGCCGGCCGAGGCGATGGTGCTCTGCGCGATGGTGAAGCAGCCGGAGGCGGACCCGGCCGACCCGGAGGGCTCGCCCGGCTACGACCCGCGCCGCAACGCGCTGGCCCGGCAGAACTCGATCGACAGGTGGAACTACATCCGCGACGGCATGGTCAAGCTCGGCTACCTGACGCCGCAGCAGGCGGCGGATCTCGCGTACCCGGACACGGTCCGGCCTATCGACAAGGACGCGGGCCGGTCCGACCTGGACCGGCCGACCGGCCTGGTGGTCAACCACGTGCTCGCCGAGCTGCGCGAGACCGAGCCGTTCCGCGGTAAGCCCGACGAGGTGATCCGCGACGGCGGCTACCGGATCGTCACCACCATCGACAAGCGGGTGCAGGACGCGGCCGAGGCGGCGGCGGACATCCGCCGCGACACCGCGCCGCAGGCGGTACGCGGCCAGCCGCGCAACTGGCAGGCGGCGCTGGTGGCGGTGGAGCCGGGCACCGGCCGGGTGCTCGGCTACTACGGCGGCGACAAGGGCTCGGGCGCGGACTACGCCGGCTGGTACTACGACGAGAACGGCGAGACCCGCGGGTTCGGCCAGCATCCGCCGGGGTCGTCGTTCAAGGTGTACGACCTGGCCGCGGCCGTCCGCGACGGGATCTCGGTGAAGCAGCGGTTCGACTCGCCGGACACCAAGGAGTTCCCCGCCTCGGGGCGCACCAAGGGCAGCGCGGCGGGGCCGATCCGCAACGCCGAGCACGCGCCCTGCCAGCCGGACTGCGCGCTCTGGGAGGCGACGGTCGCCTCGCTGAACGTGACCTACTTCGAGCTGACCGAGAAGCTGGGCACCGCCAAGGTGATCGAGACGGCGCGGCAGGCCGGCGTCGAGTCGATGTGGGAGACGGTGCGGGGCAATCCCCGGCCGCAGCGCGTCGACCTGCGCAGCGACCCGGCCGACGAGGTGGCGAAGCGGTTCTCCACCGAGGTCGGGATCGGGCAGTACGGCATCACCGTGCAGGACCACGCGAACGGGATGGCGACGTTCGCCGCCGGCGGCAAGCGTGCCGACGCGCACTTCGTCCGGTCGGTGAGCAAGGACGACGAGGACGTGTGGACCGAGCAGTTGCGTACGACGGATCTGGGCCTGGACCGGGAGGCGATCGACCAGCTCGACTGGACGCTGCGCCGGGTGCGGGCCGCCGAGCTGGGCAACGGCTGGGACTCCGCCGGCAAGACCGGCACCTGGCAGGCCGGTCGGAGCACCACGCAGAACGTGCACACCTGGATGGTGGGCTGGACCGGCGCGCTCGCCTCGGCCGTCTGGCTGGGCACCACCGACGGCAAGCCGCTGCGGACCAAGGGCGGCAGCTACGAGGTGTACGGCTCGACCGGCGCCGCGCCGATCTGGCGGCAGTTCATGACCCGGGCCACCGCGGCGATGAAGCTCGACCCGGAGAAGTACCGCTTCGGTCAGCCGGCGTTCCCCGGCGATACCCCGGAGCCGACGCGGTCCGCGCCACCGCCGCCGACCACCGCCGCGCCGACACCGTCGGAGTCACCGAGCCCCAGCCCGTCCTCGTCGAGCCCGAGCCCGGAGCCGACCGGGCGGCCGACCTCGCGGCCGACGCTGACGCCGTCGCTGCCACCGCTGCCCACCGTGTCGCCGACGCGGACCCGCGGCCCGCGCTGACGCGGCCGGGCGACGGCTCGGCCGCCGCCCGGCCGCAGGGGCGGCGGCCTCGCGTCTATGCGCGCCATTCGCACACAGCGGCAACGTCCGCAATTTGCACCGGCGTCCATCCACCGTCGGCGATGTTCGCCCTGATCAGCGCCTATTGAAGATCATGGTTGCCTGAATCGACGCGTGCGGCGACACGCCCGACTGTCAGTCGTTGCCCAGGTCACTTATTGCTCCGGGCTCGCGCGGCGTGTGATTGTGCACCAGCGAGCCGCCGACCCCCGGCGAATCGCGACGGTCGATCTGTCGACCCGGAGCCACGCCGGCAGCTCCGGTGACCGGCCGTCACCCTGCCTCGCACCACCGCGCCGCCCGTCCCCACCGGGCTCCGTGCGGCGCGCCTGTAGAACAGGAGCAAACCCCCGTGAAACTCTCACCTCGCCTCGCCGCGCTCACCGGCGCGGCCGCGACCGGCCTGCTCGCCGCAGGAACCGCCGCCGCCGTGCAGGCCGCGCCACCCGGACCCGCCGCCCCGAACCCGGCGCAGGCCCGCGCGACCGCCGCCGACTCCGCCCGCGCCCTGGTCGCGAACCGCCCCGCCTACCTGCAGGCCGGCTCCGACGACGCGTTCGTCCAGAAGCCGGTCATCTCCTCCGAGGGCACCCAGTACGTGCCCTACGAGCGCACCTACAAGGGCCTCCCGGTGGTCGGCGGCGACTTCGTGCTCGCCACGGACTCGGCCGGCAACCTGAAGTACGCCTCGGTCGCCCAGCAGCGGCCCATCGGCGCCCTCGCCACCACGCCCGCGCTGACCCCGGCCGCCGCCGCGAAGACGGCGCGCGCCCAGCTCAAGACCGTCGACGCGGTCGAGGGCACCACGCTCGTGGTCTACACGCTCGGCGCCGCACCGGCGCTGGCCTGGGAGACCACGGTACGCGGCACCGGGGCGGACGGGCCCAGCCGGCTCACCGTCGACGTCGACGCCCGCACCGGCGCGGTCCTGCGCAAGCAGGAACACGTCGTCCGCGGCACCGGCACCGGCGCCTGGAACGGGCCCAGCCCGCTCACGCTCAACACCACCCAGTCGGGCTCCACGTACACCATGAAGGACCCGACCGTCACCAACCTGAGCTGCCAGGACGCGGCGAACAACACCACGTTCAGCGGCTCCGACGACGTGTGGGGCAACGGCACCGCCACGAACAAGGAGACCGGCTGCGTGGACGCGCTGTTCTCCGCGCAGACCGAGCACAAGATGCTCGCCCAGTGGCTGGGCCGCAACGGCGCCAACGGCAACGGCGGCTACTGGCCGATCCGGGTGGGCCTCAACGACCAGAACGCCTACTACGACGGCAGCCAGGTGCAGATCGGCAAGAACACCGCCGGCCAGTGGATCGGCTCGCTGGACGTGGTGGCGCACGAGATCGGCCACGGCATCGACGACAACACCCCGGGCGGCATCTCCGGCGGCGGCACGCAGGAGTTCGTGGCTGACACGTTCGGCGCGGCCACCGAGTGGTTCGCCAACGAGCCGTCCAGCTACGACGCGCCGGACTTCCTGGTCGGCGAGAAGATCAACCTGGTCGGCTCCGGCCCGATCCGCAACATGTACAACCCGTCGGCGCTCGGCGACCCGAACTGCTACTCCAGCAGCATCCCGTCGACCGAGGTGCACGCCGCGGCCGGCCCGGGCAACCACTGGTTCTACCTGCTCGCCAACGGCAGCAGCCCGACCAACGGGCAGCCGTCCAGCCCGACCTGCAACGGCAGCAGCGTGACCGGCCTGGGCATCCAGAAGGCCATGAAGATCATGTACAACGGCATGCTGCTGAAGACCTCGTCCTCGTCGTACCTGAAGTACCGCACCTGGACGCTGCAGGCGGCGAAGAACCTCTACCCGGGCAGCTGCGCGGAGTTCAACACGGTCAAGGCGGCCTGGGACGCGGTGAGCGTGCCGGCCCAGTCCGGTGACCCGACCTGCTCCGGCGGCACCCCGACGCCCACGCCGAGCACCACGACCACCCCTCCGTCGGGCGGCTGCTCCGGCAACAAGCTCGCCAACCCGGGCTTCGAGTCGGGCAACGTGAACTGGAGCGCCTCGTCCGGCGTCATCACCACCGACAGCGGCCAGGCCGCGCACGGCGGCTCGTACAAGGCGTGGCTGGACGGGTACGGCTCGTCGCACACCGACACGCTCAGCCAGTCGGTGACGATCCCGGCCGGATGCCGGGCGACGTTGAGCTTCTGGCTGCACATCGACAGCGCGGAGTCGACCACCAGCACCGCGTACGACAAGCTCACCGTCAAGGCGGGCAGCACCACGCTGGCCACGTACTCAAACCTGAACAAGGCCACCGGCTACGTGCAGCGGTCCTTCGACGTCTCGTCGCTGGCGGGCACCACGGCGACCATCTCGTTCAGCGGCGTGGAGGACAGCTCGTTGCAGACGTCCTTCGTCGTCGACGACACCGCGGTCACCCTGAGCTGACCGTGGCGTAGCGCGGCCGGTCGTCGTCCTCCCGGCGGCCGGCCGCCTCGTCGTGTCAGGCCGGTGCCGCGTCGCGCGTGGTCGGCGCCGCGTGCGGGTGCGGCGCCTCGTCGTGCCGGGGCGTGTGCGGTCGGGTCAGACCGCGCGCCCGGCCCGGGAACCAGCGCCGCGGTCGCGGTGGATCCGCGCGGCCGCCTCGTGCATCGCGCGGCCGAACAGCTCGGCCTGGTCGCCCATGCTGCCGAGCCGGGCGGCGAGCGCGTCGGCGTCGGCCCGGGCCGACGCGCTGACCCGGTCGTCCAGCTCGGACAACGCGGCGTTGGCGGCGGTCACGAGGTGTCCGCAGAGGACGTCGAGGGGCTCGCCGGCCAGCTCCGGGTCGATCGTCACGGAATCGAGCCGGCCACCCTGGACGGCGACCGCGCGGACCCGGCCGCCGGCTGCAGTGCCCTCGGCGAGCAGCAGGTCGCCCGGCTCGCCGTCGGCGTGTGCCGAGGCCCGGGAGCGCATCGCGGTGAGCGCCTGCTGCGTGCGGGTCAGCAGCTCGTCGATGCTCGCGGCCGCCGAGAACGGGTCGTTGGTCATATCCGCGCTTTCTTCACGTCTTAGCCGAGCATGCGTGACCCTAGCAACCGGCTCCGACGAATCGCCGTCACCGGCCGGTCCGGGTCGCGTCCCGGCGCCGCGAGCAGGCCGGACACCGGCCACGCGGCGTGTCGCGGACGGCCGGGCGCCCGGCCGGGGCGAACCGGCCGGGCGCTCGGACGAGGTCAGCGCAGGCGCAGCTGCTGACCGGGGAAGATCAGGCCCGGGTCGTCGCCGACCACTGCACGGTTGCGCTCGTGCAGGGCACGCCAGCCGCCGTCGACGCGCTGCGCCACGGCGATCTCCGACAGCGTGTCCCCGCGCCGGACCACGTACGTCCCGGCGCCGGACGACGGCCGCGGCGCCGCCTTCGTCGTGGCGCGTTCCGGCGCGGCCTTCGTCGCGGCGGCCCGCTTCGGCGCCGCCTTCCTCGGTGCCGCCTTCGTGGTGGCCCGCTCGGACCGGGTCGCCGTGCTGGCCGAGCCGCCCTTCTTGCCGCAGACCGGCCACGCGCCGATGCCCTGGCCGCGCAGCACCTTCTCCGCGACGGCGATCTGCTCGGACCGGCTGGCCAGGTCGGCGCGCGCGGCGTACTTCTGGCCGCCGTAGCCGTTCCAGGTGGTGCGGGAGAACTGGAGCCCGCCGTAGTAGCCGTTACCGGTGTTGATCTTCCAGTTGCCGCCTGACTCGCAGCGCGCGACCGCGTCCCAGTTGACGCCCGCGCTGGCCGGAGCGGCCGGGCCGAAGAGGGTAGCGGCGCCGACGGCGGCGCCGGCCAGGACCGCTCCGAGAGCGGTACGGCGGCTTCGGGCTGAGTATTCAGTTGCCATGTGGATTCCTCCACGCCGACGAGGTGAGCTGTCGGGTTCGGGCCGAGGAGCCCGGCCGCCGGTGGCGGCTTCACCCCGAGGTGACGATGCACCGTGGAACGTGTGGTTCCCCCGCTCCCGCACGAGGTTCGGTTACCGGGGCCGGCGGCGGGATTTGGCGTTTCCGGCCTGCGGTGTCCGCGTCTGCGAACGAAACCGACGCTAGGAGCGATTTGTGACGATCGTCTACTTCTTGTGACGCTCTTCACCCGGCCGGGCGACCGGCGGCGGCGCTACGGTGGCAGGGCCAGGCAAGATCACGGGAGGGCTTGACGGATGACCGATCACGGACACGAGCTGACCTTCGGCGGCTTCATCACCCCCGCCGCCGGGCAGCCCGACCAGGTGGTGGCGCTGGCCCGGCTCTGCGAGCAGGTCGGGCTGGACCTGCTCACGTTCCAGGACCACCCGTACCAGCCGGGCTTCCTGGACACCTGGACGCTGATGTCCTACGTGGCCGCCGCGACCGAACGTATCCGCCTGGCCGGAAACGTCCTCAACCTGCCGTTGCGCCAGCCGGTGGTGCTGGCCCGCAGCGTCGCCAGCCTGGACCTGCTCACCGGCGGCCGGGTCGAGCTGGGACTCGGTGCGGGCGCGTTCTGGGACGCGATCGAGGCGGCGGGCGGGCGACGCCTGTCCCCCGGCGCCGCCGTCGAGGCCCTCGACGAGGCGATCCGGGTGATCCGCGAGGTCTGGGAGACCGACCGTCGCGGCATGATCCGCGTCGACGGCGAGCACTACCGGGTGGTCGGCGCCAAGCGCGGTCCGGCGCCCGCGCACCCGGTGGGCATCTGGGTCGGCGCGTACAAGCCGCGCATGCTGCGCCTGGTCGGGCGCGCCGCGGACGGCTGGCTGCCGTCCCTGTCGTATCTGCCGAAGGGCCCCGACGAGCTGCCCGCCCTGAACGCGCTCGTCGACGAGGGCGCTCAGGCCGCCGGGCGCGACCCGGCCGCGATCCGCCGCATGCTCAACGTGACCGGCACGTTCGCCCGCTCGTCGGCCGGTTTCCTGGCCGGGCCGCCGGAGCAGTGGGTGGAGGAGCTGGCCGGGCTCACCCTGGAGCACGGCATCACCACGTTCATCCTCGGCAGCGACGAGCCGCGCGCGATCCAGATCTTCGGCCAGGAGGTCGCGCCCGCCGTGCGGGAGCTGGTCGCCGCCGAGCGCACCGCGCCCGCCGGCGGAACCCGCACGGCCGCCGACGAGCAGACCGCCGCCGCCGGCCCGAGCACGCTCGGCGTCACCCCCACCCCCGACCCGGGGGTACGCCTGAGCGCGCGCCGCCCCTGGGACGAGTCCACCCGCCCGAGCGCCCCGCCGCCGCCGGCCGGGCGCGTCTACCCGGCCCGCGGACAGGCCGCCGGGCAGCATCTGGTGGACGTGCACGACCACCTGCGCCAGGAGCTGGCCCAGGTGCGCGATCTGCTGGAACAGGTCAAGCAGGGCACTGTCTCGCCGGGCCGGGCGCGGGCCGCCCTCAACGAGATGACCATGCGGCAGAACAACTGGACGCTCGGGGCGTACTGCGCGGCGTACTGCACGATGGTCACCCAGCACCACGGGCTGGAGGACGCCTCGATCTTCCCTCACCTGCGCCGCTCCGAGGCCGGGCTGGCGGCAGTGCTGGACCGCCTCGAGGAGGAGCACGTGGTGATCCACGGCGTGGTGGAGAGCGTCGACCGGGCGCTCGTCGAGCTGGTCCGGCACCCCGGCGACTTCACGCAGCTCCAGGAGGCGGTGGACCTGCTCACCGACACGCTGCTGTCGCACCTGTCGTACGAGGAGCACCAGATCGTCGAGCCGCTGGCCCGGCACGGATTCTTCCCCGGCCAGCTGTGAGGTAGCTGACTTCTGCTTCCCTAAGCCAGGGGGTACCGTCGGCGCCATGACGGACCTCCTCGCGCAGCGTGACTCCTGGTCCACCGCCAACTGCTCGATCGCCCGGGCACTGGAGGTGGTCGGCAACCGCACCACGCTGCTCCTGCTGCGGGAGGCGTCGTTCGGCACCCGCCGCTTCGACGACTTCGCCCGGCGGGTCGGCGTCAGCGAGCCGGTGGCCGCCGCCCGCCTCAAGCAGCTCGTCGCCGACGGGCTGCTCGACCGGCGTCCCTACCGCGAGCCCGGGCAGCGCACCCGCGACGAGTACGTGCTCACCGCGAAGGGCAGCGACCTGATCCCGGTGCTGGTCGCGCTGCGGCAGTGGGGCGACGCGTACGCCGCCGACGAGGCGGGCCCGGCGGTCCGGGTGGCCCACGACGAGTGCGGCGCCCCGGTGCACGCCCGGCTGCGCTGCGACGCCGGGCACGACGTACCGCCCGGTGAGCTCGCCGTCCTGCCCGGTCCGGGCCTGCTGTCCGCCTGACTCCCCTCCCTCACCACACCTCGGAGCAACACATGAAGATCGCTGGAAGCACCGCCCTGGTCACCGGCGCCAACCGCGGCTTCGGCCGGCACCTGGCCGCCGAACTCGCCGCGCGCGGTGCCACCGTCTGGGCCGGCGCCCGCAACCCGGACGCCGTGGACCTGCCCGGCGTGACCCCGGTACGCCTGGACGTCACCGACCCCGCGTCGGTCGCCGCCGCCGCGGAGCGGGCCGGTGACGTGACGCTGCTCGTCAACAACGCGGGCGTGAGCACCGGCACCGACCTGCTCGACGGCCACCTCGAGAAGATCCGGCTGGAGCTGGAGACGCACTACCTCGGCACGCTGTCGGTGGTGCGGGCGTTCGCGCCCCGGATCGCCGCGAACGGCGGCGGCACGATCCTGAACGTGCTGTCCGCGCTGTCCTGGTTCACGTTCCCCGGCGTCGGCGCGTACGGCGCGGCCAAGGCCGCCGAGTGGTCGATGACGAACGCCCTGCGCCTGGAGCTGGCCGGCCGGGGCGTCCGCGTCGCGGGCCTGCACGTGGGCTACATGGACACCGAGATGGCCGCCGCCGTACCCGGCCCGAAGGCCCACCCGGCCGACGTCGCCCGGCTCGCCGCCGACGGCATCGAGTCCGACAGCTACGAGATCCTGGCCGACGACGTGGCGCGCCGGGTCCAGGCCGGACTGTCCGGCGGGGTGGCCGCGCTCTACCCCGCCCTCCCCTGAGCCGACCGGGCTCGCCGCCCCGGCGCACCGGCTCAGCGGCCCCTTCACCAGCCAACGGCGATTACGGCCGGCCGCGCGGCTGGACACCAGGCCGGCGCCTCACCGGCTCCACCAGATCCAGCCCGACCCACACCCGTCCACTCAGGCAGGCCCTGCCGACGCGGGCCTGCAGAGACCACCCACCGGGAGCTCACTCACCGAGCCCGCTCCCTCCATCTGGGACTGATCTTCCCCATCCTGGGACAAGCCAGCTTGATCCACGCCAGCTCGGCGAGGTGGCGGTATCGGGGGCATCCTGATACCGCCACCTCGGCGTAATGGAGTCGATCAAGCCGGCCGGGTCCGGCCGGCGGGGCGGGTGGGGCTACAGGCCTCGGGCCAGGCGGTCGGCGAGGATCCGGGTGAACCGGGCCGGGTCGGCCAGCTCGCCGCCCTCGGCCAGCAGCGCCATGCCGTACAGCAGCTCGGCGGTCTCGGTCAGCGCCGCGGCGTCGGCACCCTCGCCGTGCGCCTTGCGCAGCCCGGTGACCAGCGGGTGGGCCGGGTTCAGCTCCAGGATCCGCTTGACCCGGGGCACCTCCTGGCCCATCGCCCGGTACATCTTCTCCAGCGTCGGCGTCATGTCGTGCGCGTCGCCCACCACGCAGGCCGGCGAGGTGGTCAGCCGGGTGGACAGCCGCACCTCCTTGACGCTGTCGGCGAGCGCGCCGCCGAGGAACGTGAGCAGGTCGGCGTACTCCTGTCGTTCCGCCTCTGCCTTCTCCTTCTCCTCCTCGGTCTCCAGGTCCACCTGCCCCTTGGCGACCGAGCGCAGCGTCTTCCCGTCGTACGCGCCGACGCGCTCGACCCACACCTCGTCCACCGGGTCGGTGAGGATCAGCACCTCGTAGCCCTTGGCGCGGAACGCCTCCAGGTGCGGCGAGTTCTCGATGGTGGCCCGGTTCTCGCCGGTGGCGTAGTAGATCTCGCTCTGCCCGTCCTTCATGCGCTCCACGTAGTCGCGCAGCGTGGTCGGCTCGGCCGGGTCGTGGGTGCTGGCGGCGCGGACCAGTTCCAGCAGCGTCTCGGTGTTGTCCGGGTCCTCCAGCAGACCCTCCTTGACCACCGCGCCGAACTCGGTCCAGAACGTGCGGTACGACTCGGCGGACATGTCCTTGAGCGTGGCGAGCACCTTCTTGACCAGCCGGCGGCGCACCGCGCGGATCTGCCGGTCCTGCTGGAGGATCTCCCGGGAGATGTTCAGCGACAGGTCGTGCGCGTCCACCACGCCCTTGACGAAGCGCAGGTAGTTGGGCATCAGCGCGTCGCAGTCGTCCATGATGAACACGCGCTTGACGTAGAGCTGCACGCCGCGGCGGCCCTGCGGGGAGAACAGGTCGAGCGGGGCGTGCGAGGGCAGGAACAGCAGCGCCTCGTACTCGAAGGTGCCCTCGCCGCGCATGTGGATCGTCTCGAGCGGGTCGGCCCAGTCGTGCGCGACGTGCCGGTAGAACTCCTTGTACTCGGCCTCGTCGACCTCGTCCCGCGAACGCGCCCAGAGCGCCTTCATCGAGTTGAGCGTCTGCTCCTCGCGGGTGGTGGCGCCGTCCTCGCCGGGCTTGTCGACAGTCATCCGGATCGGCCACGAGATGAAGTCGGAGTACCGCTTGACGATCTCGCGGATCGTCCACTCGGCGGTGTAGTCGTGCAGGTTGTCCTCGGTGTCGACCGCCTTGAGGTGCAGCGTGACCGAGGTGCCCTGGGGTGCGTCCTCGACCTCCTCGATCGAGTACGTGCCCTCGCCCGCGGACTCCCAGCGGGTGCCGCCGGACTGCCCGGCGCGGCGGGTCAGCAGCGTCACCTTGTCGGCCACCATGAACGTGGCGTAGAAGCCGACGCCGAACTGGCCGATCAGCTCCTGGGACGCGGCGGTGTCGGCGGACTCGCGCAGCTTGCGCAGCAGCTCGGCGGTGCCCGACTTGGCGATCGTGCCGATCAGGCCGACCACCTCGTCGCGGGTCATGCCGATGCCGTTGTCCCGCACGGTGAGCGTACGGGCGTCCTTGTCGACCTCGATTTCGATGTGCAGGTCGGACGTGTCCGCCGGCAGCTCCTTGTCGACGAGCGACTCCAGCCGCAGCTTGTCCAGCGCGTCGGACGCGTTCGAGATCAGTTCGCGCAGGAAGACGTCCTTGTTCGAGTAGATCGAGTGCACCATCAGCTGCAACAGCTGACGAGCTTCGGCCTGGAACTCCAACGTCTCGACCCGGTCGCTCACACCGACTCCCTTCCCTCTGGCGGGCCTACGGCGCAAAGGATACGAGGGGTGACCAAGGGGGCACGCACCGGCCGCCCCGAATCCACTGGTACAACCAGTTGACGGGTTGATGCGTTCGGGGCCACACTGCCTCGCATGACCTTCGATCCCGCGCCTCGTGTCTCGGTCTCCGACCACGTCTTCGGGCGGCTGCGCGACGCGATCGTGTCCGGTCGCTACGCGCCGGGCGAGACGCTGCCCGGCGAGCGGGAGCTGGCCGGGGCGTTCGCGGTCAACCGGCACGCCGTCCGGGAGGCGCTGCGCCGCCTGCAACAGCTCGGCCTGGTCCGGGTCAGCCAGGGCGGCGCGACCCGGGTGCTCGACTGGCGGGTCCACGCCGGACTGGACCTCGCGCTGTCGCTGGCCCGCTCCGGCGACGTACTCCCGGTCGAGACGCTGGTGCGCGACATGCTGGAGATGCGGGCCTGCGTCGGGATCGACGCGGCCCGGCTCTGCGCCGAGCGCGCGGACGCGGCGCTCGTCGCCGCCCTGGTCCGGGCCGCCGAGGAGTACGGCGACCTGGCCCCCGATCTGGACCTGATGAACGAGGCGAACATCGCCGTCTGGCGGCTGATCGTGCGCGGCAGCGGCAACACCGCCTACCAGCTCGCCTTCAACAGCCTGGTGGCCGGCACGTTCGCGGTCGGCGACGTCCCCCCGGACGCCCGCGCGGCCGAACTGCTCGACGTGGCCGGGCACCGCCGTCTCGCCGCGTCGATCGCCTCCGGTCAGGGCGCGGCGGCGGCCCGGCACGCCCGGGAGCTGCTGACCGCGCCGATCACCACCCCCACCACCCCCACCTCCGGAAGGGAAGCGCGCGCATGATCCCCGCCGTGCTGTACGCCGTCCCGGCGTTCCTGCTCCTGATCGTCATCGAGGCGGTCTCCTACCGCTTCCTGCCCGACGACGACGAACGCGGCTACGAGCTGCGCGACACCACCACCAGCCTGTCGATGGGGCTGGGCAGCCAGATCATCGGCTTCCCGTGGAAGCTGCTGACCGTCGGTGCGTTCGCGGCGCTGTGGACCGTGGCGCCGGTGCACCTGTCCCCCGGCGACTGGTGGACCTGGGTGATCCTGTTCTTCGCCGACGACCTGGCCTACTACTGGTTCCACCGCTCGCACCACGAGGTACGCGTGCTCTGGGCCAGCCACGTCGTGCACCACTCCAGCGTCTACTACAACTTCTCGACCGCGTTGCGGCAGAGCTGGACGCCGATGACCTCGCTGCCGTTCTGGCTGGCGCTGGCACTGCTCGGCATCCCGCCGTGGATGATCTTCCTCCAGCAGTCGGTCAGCCTGCTGTACCAGTTCTTCCTGCACACCGAGCGGATCAGGGTGCTGCCCCGGCCGATCGAGTGGATCTTCAACACGCCGTCGCACCACCGGGTGCACCACGGCTCGAACACCGAGTACCTGGACCGCAACTACGGCGGCATCCTGATCATCTGGGATCGGCTGTTCGGCACGTTCGAGCCGGAGCGGGCCACCGCGCGCTACGGCCTGACCAAGAACATCGGCACCTACAACCCGCTGCGGGTGGCCACCCACGAGTTCGCCGCGATCTGGTCCGACGTACGCCGGGCCGACTCCTGGCGGCACCGGCTGGGCTACCTGTTCGGCCGTCCCGGCTGGCAGCCGGCCCGATGAGGCGCTCCTGGCTGCTGCCCCTGTTCGGGCTGATCGCGACCGTCGAACTGGTCGGGGTCGCGCTCGACTCGACAGCGCTCCAGTGGCTGGCCAAGCCGCTGCTGGCGCCGGTGCTGCTGGCGTACCTCTGGGCGCACCGGCGCCGCGTCGACGCGGTGGCGGTCGGCCTGGTCGCCGCCACCGCGGGCGACGTCGCGCTGCTTCTGCCGGGTGATGCCGCGTTCCTGGCCGGGATGGGCTTCTTCCTGGTCACCCAGATCGCGTTCATCACCGCCTTCGTCCGGCACCGGCGCGCGCCGGTCGTGGCGTTGGCCGCTTACCTGGTCGCCTGGGCGGGCGCGAACGCGCTGCTCTGGGGCATGCTCGGGCCGCTTCGGTTGCCGGTGCTCGGTTACAGCCTGGCGCTGTGCCTGATGGCCGCCGCCGCGACCGGGGTGTCGGCGCGGGTCGCCGCGGGCGGGGCGCTCTTCCTCGTCTCCGATCTGCTCATCGGCGTGGGCGCGGCCGGCGTGGACCTGCCCGGGCGAGGGCTGCTGGTGATGGTCACCTACTGCGCCGCGCTGCTGCTCATCACCACCGGCTGGGTGGCCGCGGCGCGCCCGGCGACCGGCCCGCAACCGCCCCCGGCGAGTATCCTGCTCGCGTGGCCAGGGAGAACGGGCGCAAGCTGATCGCCTCGAACAAGAAGGCGCGGCACGACTACGACATCCTCAAGACGTACGAGGCGGGCATCGTGCTGGCCGGCACCGAGGTCAAGTCGCTGCGCGAGGGGCGGGTGTCGCTTGTCGACGCGTTCGCCCAGGAGCGCGACGGCGAGATCATGCTGTACGGCCTGCACATCGCCGAGTACGGCTTCGGCACCTGGACCAACCACGCGCCCCGGCGCACCCGCAAGCTGCTGCTGCACCGGGTGGAGATCGCCCGGATCCTGGAGAAGCTGCGCGACGGCGGCATCACGCTGGTGCCGCTGTCGATGTACTTCGCCGACGGCTGGGCCAAGGTGGAGCTGGGCCTGGCCCGGGGCCGCCGGTCGTACGACAAGCGCCAGGCGCTGGCCGAGCGGGACGCGAAGAAGGAGATCGCCCGGGAGATGGGCCGCCGGCTCAAGGGCCGGGCGGCGGCGCGGCGGGGCTGAGCGCGCCGTTTTCTGTCCCAGGGCGGTGGCACGCTGAGGCGCATGACCGATCTGACCTGGAACCCGCTGCTCCGCGAGCAGCTCACCTGGCACTGGACCTACCAGTTGCGCGACCGCCTCGCCGGGCTCACCGACGCCGAATACCTCTGGGAGCCGGTCCCCGACTGCTGGAACGTGCGGCCGCGCGGCGACGACGGCACCCCGGCGATCGACTTCGCGATGCCGCAGCCGGACCCGCCGCCGTTCACCACCATCGCCTGGCGGCTGGCCCACGTCATCGTCGGCGTGCTGGCCATGCGCAACGCGTCGCACTTCGGCCGCGCGCCCACCGACTACGCCTCGTTCCCCTACTCCCCGACGGCGGCCGGCGCGCTGGCCCAGCTCGACGAGGAGTACGCCGCCTGGACGGCGGGGGTCGAGGCGCTCGGCGAGGAGGGCCTGGCCCGCCCCTGCGGCCCGGCGGAGGGGCCGTTCGCCGACGTCCCGATGGCCACGCTCGTGCTGCACATCAACCGGGAGGTGATCCACCACCTGTCCGAGGTGTGCCTGCTGCGCGACCTGTACCGCCACACATCCGAGGCAGCGCGATAAATACAAGACTCCTTGTACATCATGTCTTGTAGGTCTAGCCTGACGGCATGACTGACGGAACCGGCAACCGGCGCGTGAGCGACCCGCGAGCCATGCGGGCGCTCGCCCACCCCACCCGGCTGCGGCTGCTCGGCGAGCTGCGCCTGCGCGGCCCGCAGACGGTCGGCATGCTCAGCGAGCGGACCGGCGAGGCGGTCGGCTCGGTCAGCTACCACGTCGGCAAGCTGGTCGAGCACGGCTTCGTGGCCGAGGCGCCCGAGCTGGCCCGGGACCGGCGCGAGCGGTGGTGGCGGGCCGCGCACGCCACCACCGACTGGGATCCCCTCGAACTGCTCGACGACCCGGAGCGCCGGCTCGCCGGCAACATGCTGCGCCAGGCCGCCATGCAGCGCTACGTCGACCGCTACCAGGCGTACCTGGACTCGGAGGCGAGCCTCGACCCGGCGTGGGTCCGCGGCACCACCAGCAGCGACATGGTGCTGCGCCTGACGCCGGAGGAACTGGTCGAACTGCGCGACGAGCTGTCCGCGCTGGGCCGGCGCTGGCAGGAGCGCGGCGCGCCCGGCCGGCCCGGCGCCGAGATGGTCACGCTCATCTGGCAGGCGTACCGGGGGCCGCAGTGACCCGCGACCGCCGGCCCCTGGCCGGACTGCTGATCGGGCACGCCGTCTCGCTGACCGGCAACGTGCTCACGCTCATCGCGCTGCCGCTCTACGTGCTGGCCGAGACCGGCTCACCCGCCGCCACCGGGCTCGCCGGGGCGTTCGCCACCGCGCCGGTGGTGCTCGGCGGCGCGTTCGGCGGCGTGCTCGTCGACCGGATCGGCTACCGGCGCTCCAGCGTGCTCGCCGACGTGATCTCCGGCGTGACGATCGCCGCCGTACCCCTGTTGCACGCCACCGTCGGCCTGCCGTTCCCGGCGCTGCTGGCCCTGGTCTTCGTCAGCGGCCTGCTCGACACGCCGGGGCAGACCGCGCGCACGGCGTTGCTGCCGGAGGCCGCGGCGGCGGCAGGGGTGCCGATCGAGCGGGCCGCCGGGTGGGAGGACGCGACCTCGCGCGGCGCCCGGATGATCGGCGCACCCGTGGCCGGCCTGCTGGTCGGTGTGTTCGGGGCGGTGCCGGTGCTGGCGCTGGACGCGGTGACGTTCGCCGTGTCGGCGCTCGTGGTGACCCTGCTGGTACCGCGTGGCCTGCGGCCGTCCGACGACGGGAGCGAGCCGGAGACCGGTGGCTACTGGCGGCAGTTCGCCGCCGGGCTGCGCTTCCTGGTCCGCGAGCCGCTGTTGCGCGCCATGGTCCTGCTGGTGCTGGTGACGAACCTGTTCGACGCGGCCAAGAGCCAGGTGCTGCTGCCGGTGGTCGCCGAACGGGAACTCGGCGGGCCGGCCGCGTTCGGCCTGCTGGTCGGCGTCATGGGTGGCGGGGCGCTGGTCGGCTCGCTGGTGTTCAGCGCGATCGGTCACCGGCTGCCCCGCCGGGCCACGTTCGTCACCGCGTACGTGGTGTGCGGCGCGCCACCACTGTGGGCGCTCGCCGCCGCGCCGCCGCTGCCGGTGGTGGTCGCCGTGGTCGCGACGGCCGGGCTGGCCGCCGGTGCGCTCAACCCGCTGATGGGCGCGGTCCAGTTGGAGCGGGTGCCGCCGGCCATGCGGGCCCGGGTGTACGGGGTGATCGGCGCGGGCGCGTGGGCGGCCATGCCGGCCGGCGCGGTCGGCGCGGGGTTCGCCGCGGACCGGTTCGGCCCCACGTCCACGCTCGTCGTGATGGGCGCCTGCTATCTGCTGGTGGTGCTGACGCCGCTGCTGGGCGGCCCGTGGCGGGACATGCGCCGGCCCACCGTGGTGCGGCAACGCGAGCCGGAGCCCACATCGGAGCGCCAGCGGGAAACGCTCTCTTGACATCGACCGACTTCGTTCATACCTTCATCGAAGTCTATTTGTATGGTTTGTTAACCGTTGGGCGGGGCCGGCCGCCGTGACGGGGAACAGCCACCACCCCGCAGGAGGCGCCCCGTGCGCACCACCCGTACCCTCGCCGCCCTGGCGGTGACAGCGGTCGGCCTCACCGCCGCCCTCGCCGCCGTCCCCAGCACCCCGGCCGCCGCCGCCCCCGGCGCGGTCACCTGGTCCGACGACTTCAACGGCCCGGCCGGCGCCGCCCCCGACGCGAGCAAGTGGCGCTACGACATCGGTGGCGGCGGCTGGGGCAACAACGAGCTGCAGTACTACACGAACAGCACCCGCAACGCCGCGCTCGACGGCAACGGCAACCTGGTCATCACCGCCCGCAAGGAGAACCCCGCCGGCTACTCGTGCTGGTACGGAAGCTGCCAGTACACCTCGGCCCGGCTGCTCACCAACGGCACGTTCGCCCAGGCGTACGGGCGGTTCGAGGCGCGCATCAAGGTCCCGCGTGGACAGGGGCTGTGGCCGGCGTTCTGGATGCTCGGCAACGACATCGGCACGAACCCGTGGCCCGGCAGCGGCGAGATCGACATCATGGAGAACGTCGGCTACGCGCCGTCGACCGTCTGGGGCACGCTGCACGGCCCCGGCTACTCCGGCGGCAGCGGCGTCGGCGCGTCCACCTCGCTCCCGGGCGGCCAGGCGCTCGCCGACGCCTTCCACACGTTCGCGGTGGACTGGGCGCCGGACTCGATCACCTGGTACCTCGACGGCGTGGCGTACTCCCGCAAGACGCCCGCCGACATCGGCGGCAACCGCTGGGTCTTCGACCACCCGTTCTTCATGATCATGAATGTGGCGGTCGGCGGTAACTGGCCCGGCTCGCCGGACGGCAGCACCACGTTCCCGCAGACCATGACCATCGACTACGTCCGGGTCCAGGCGTGGGACAACGGCGGCGGGAGCACCGGCGGCCAGATCGTCGGGTACGGGAACAAGTGTGTCGACGTGGCCAGCGCCGGCACCGCGAACGGCACCCCGGTGCAACTGTGGACCTGCAACGGCACCGCCGCCCAGCGCTGGACCTGGAACGCCGACGGCTCGGTACGCGCGCTCGGCAAGTGCCTCGACGTGGCCGCCGGGTCCACGGCGAGCGGCGCCAAGGTGCAGCTCTACGACTGCAACGGCACCGGCGCGCAGAAGTGGGTGTTCAGCGCGGCCGGGGACATCGTGAACCCCCAGGCGAACAAGTGCCTGGACGCGACGGGTCCCAGCTCGGCCGACGGCACCCGGCTGCAGATCTGGGACTGCACCGGCGCCGCCAACCAGAAATGGCGGCGCTGACCGGTGCCCCCGCCCCCGCCCCTCTCTCTCCCCGCGATCTTGCACTTTCGGCCCGAGCGGCGCCCCGAATGCCCCATTCACCCGGGCACAAACTGCAAGATCAGCGAGGCTGGCTTGGCCGGGGCTGGCTGGCCGGGGCTGGGGATCGCTGATGGCGTTGCGTTTCTCGGGGCGGCCTGGGATACCGTGAGGTTCGTTTCGCTGCCGCGAGACCAGGTCATCCATCTCCTGGAAGCGCGATCATGGATGAAGTGACCGGCGCGCCGGCGTCGACGAGCGGGTTCACGCCGGAACCGATCCCCACCGCACGGCTGAATCTGCTGCCGCTGGGTGTCGAGCATGCCGAGGAGATGGCCGCCGTCCTCGCCGACCCGGCGCTGCACACCTTCATCGGCGGCGGGCCCGCCACCCCGGCGGCGTTGCGGGCCCGCTACGAACGGCTTGTCGCCGGCTCACCCGACCCGGCCGAGTCGTGGTGCAACTGGGTCATCCGGCTCCGGGACGGCGGCCGGCTGGCCGGCTTCGTCCAAGCCACGGTCACCGAGCCACACGGGACCGTGACGGACGCCGCCACGGCGGGCGCGCGGGCGGTAGGACACCGGCACCTCGACGAGGCGGCACCGGCCACCGCGGGACCGGTCGCGGAGATCGCCTGGGTGGTGGGAACCCGGTGGCAGGGGCGCGGGATCGCCACCGAGGCCGCCCGTGGGATGGCCGGCTGGCTGGGGCGGCGCGGTGTGCGTACCCTCGTGGCCCACATCCATCCCGGCCACCGCGCGTCGGCCGCGGTGGCCACGGCCTGCGGCCTGGCCCCCACCGACGTGTGGCACGACGGCGAGGTCCGCTGGACCGGACCTGCCGCCCCGCCTCCCCCGCCTGCCCCGAGTTGACCAAGGAGTTCGTGTCGGATACGACGTCCGATCCGGACACGAACTCCTTGATCACCGGGGAGAGCGCGGGGGCCGGGGGGTCAGAAGGGGGCGTCCACGGAGAGGCGGCGGACCTGGGTCAGGTAGGGGTCCAGTTCGCCCACCTCGAAGCGGCATGTGCCGATGACGTGCCAGAACTGGCCGCCCGGGTCGCCGTCCAGCTTGTACCGGCCGTCCGGGCTGACCGCCGCCCACCCGTCGGGCAGGCCGATGAGCGTGGTCCGCAACTGGGCGTGCTCCGGGTCGGCGACGTCCCACAGCCGTACCGTGCCGTCGTCACCGGCGCTGGCGAGCAGGCTGCTGTCCGGGCTGAAGTGCACCGACCAGACGCGCCGGGTGTGCGCCGCAAGGGTGCCGTGCAGCCGGCCGGTGACCGGATCCCACAGCCGGATCACCAGGTCGTCGCCGGCGGTGGCGAGCAGGTTGCCGTCCGGGCTGAACGCGCAGGACCAGAGCCGGCCGTCGTGTTCGGTGAGCACCAGGCGCCGCTCACCCGTGACCGCGTCCCAGACCACCGCCGTGCCGTCGTTGCCGGCGCTGGCGAGCAGCGTGCCCTCGCTGTTGAAGCCGACCGAGTAGACCCGGTCGGTGTGGTGTTCGAGGGTGAGCCGGCAGGTGGCGGTGGCGGCGTCCCAGAGCCGTACCGTCTGGTCGTCGCAGCCGGTGGCGATGGTCTCGCCGTCGGGGCTGAACGCGACGGTGCGCACGCGCCCCCGGTGCGGGGTGAGCGTGGCGAAGTGGCGGCCGGTACGGCGGTACCAGAGGCGTACCGTGTCGTCGTCGTTCGCGGTGGCGAGGGCGTCGCCGTCGGGGCTGAACGCGACCGCCCAGACGTGGTCGGTGTCCACGTTGAGTTCGCGCTCGTCGGCGCCCGTGTCGGTGTTCCACAGGTGCACGCCGCCGTCGCCGCTCGGGGTGGCCACCAGCGGTTCATCCGGGCAGAACACCACGGACAGCAGCCGGTCGGCCGGGCTGGCGAGCTGCCGCAGCAGACGGCCGGTACGCGGCTCCCAGAGCCGGATCACGCCGTCGTTGCCGCAGGCGGCGAGCACCTCGCCGTCGTCGCGGAAGGACAGCGCGGTGACCTTGCGGCCGTGCCCGCGCAGCGTGTGCTGGAGCTGCCCGCTGCGGACGTCCCACAGCCGGGTGGTGCCGTCGTTGCTGCTGGTCGCCACCTGGTTCTGGTCCGGCCGCCAGACCACCGGCCAGACCGAGCCGCGGTGCCGGGTCAGCTCGTGCCGCACCTGCCCGTCGTCGGTGTCCCAGAGCTGGATCGCGCCGTCGCTGGCGGCGGTGGCGAGCAGGCTGCCGTCGCCGTTGAACCGGACGCTGTAGATCGCGCCGCGCTGCCGCCCGAGCACCCGCACCGGCCGGCCCGTCTCGGTCTCCCACAGCCGCAGCGCGCCGTGCGTGTCGCCGGTGGCCATCAGCGTGCCGTCGGGGTGGATGTCGAGGGCGTACACGTCGGCCTCGTGGCCGCGCGGCGCGCGCAGCAGCTCGCCGTCGGCGGCCCGGCGGATCCAGATGCGGCCGTGCTGCCCGACGGCGGCCAGCAGCCGGCCGTCCGGTGAGTGCACGACCCGGTAGACCACCTCGGGCTCCTGCACCTCGAACGCCAGCTTGCCGGTCGGGATGTCCCACCCACGGACCGTGCCGGCGCTGTCGGCGACCACGACCCGCCGTCCGTCCGGGCTGAACGAGGTGCCCCAGATCGGCGCGGAGTGGCCGGGCCACTCGTGGCGCAGCCGGGCGCCACGGGTGTCGTAGAGCCGCACCACGCCCGCGGCGTCGCCGACCACCAGGCGGCCGCGGCGGCCGTCGGTGAGCAGCGGCCACACCCAGCCGGTGAACACGTCCTCGATGACGTGCCGCACGTCGCCGTGGTCGGCGTCCCACAGCCGTACGGTGAGGTCGGCCGAGCCGGTGACGAGCTGGTGGGACGCGGCGTCGTAGCGGACCGCGTACACCCGGGAGCGGTGCCCCTGGAGCGTGCGTACCGGCAGCCCGGTGGCGGTGTCGCAGAGCAGCACACCGCCGTCGTCGCTGCCGACGGCGAGCACCGCGCCGTCAGGGCTGTACGCCACCGGCACCGGCAGCCGGCCCACCTCGAAGCCGTACCCGACGCCCACGGCGGGCGGGGCGAGGCCCGGCGCGACCGGCCGGCCCGGTGCGACGACGGCGCCACGCAGTTCCGGGGCGCGCAGCAGCGCCGGGTCGGCGCTGACGTCGATCAGCGCGGTGCGGTGCCAGCTGCTGCCGGCCACGCGCGCGCCGCGCAGATCGGTCCGGAACAGGCGCGCGCCGGCCATCTCCGCGTCGCGCAGGTCCGCCCCGGCGAGGCGGGCCTGGTCCAGCCGGGCGCCGCGCAGCCGGGCGTGCTCCAGCCGCGCCTCGGTCAGGTTGGTGGCGATCAGCCGCGCGTCGGTCAGGTCGGCACCGGTCAGGTCGGCGCCGGCGAGTTCGCGGTGCGACAGGTCTTCGCCGCGCAGCACCGCGCCGCGCAGGTCGGCCCGGTCGGGCAGGCGCAGCCGGGCGGACAGCCGCAGAGCGTTGGCGCGCAGCGTCTCGCCCGCCGACTCGTCACCGAGCACCCGCGCGGTCCAGGCGGTGCAGCGGGCCGGGTCGGCGAGGTCGCCGAGGAACTCCACCGCGAGCGCGGACAGCGACCGTACCGCCAGCGCGCCCGGCTCCTCGCCCCTGTTGATCTGCTCGGCCACCCCCTCGGCGACGAGCCACTCCATCACCGAGGTGTGGATGAACCCGAACAGCCCGTCGTCGGTACGGACGAGCAGGCTGCCCGCGCCGACCGCGTGCGCCGCCTGCGGGCCGGACAGCCGCGAGTCGGCCCGGCCGGCGAGCTGGCCGGTGGACTCGGCCAGCTCGGCCAGGCGCAGGTACGCCTCGCCGCTCTCCCAGAGCTGGAACGCCAGCCGGCTCACCGCCTGCCACAGCTCGGGCCGGCGCAGGCTCACCGGGGCGCCCGGGATGCCCTGGGTACGGCGCTCCTCGAAGTCCAGCCAGGACTCCAGGATCTCCCGGTACAGCGCGGCGGCGCTGAACGTGCCGCCCGCCCCGGCGACGGCGGCGAGCCGCCCCTCGTCGAGGTTGGCGATGAAGCCGAGCATGCGCGGGTTGCGGGAGAGCCCGAGCAGGTCCTTCACGCCGGCGAGCAGGTCCATCCGCTCGCGGGCGGCCCGCTCGTCGCCGCCGTACCGGTTGCGCAGGAACGCCTCGATCTGCCCGGGGGTGAAGTCCTCCACGGCCAGGACGCGGCGGTGCGGCAGCAGGCCGACCCGCTCGCCGAGCGCGGTCAGCACCTGCGAGTTGGTCTTGAAGTGCTGGGTCCGGCTGCTCACCACGATCTTCGCGTTGCCCTCGGCGGCCTGCAGCAGCGTCTCCAGGTGGTCGGCCGCCCGGTCGTAGGTCACCCGGGCCACCAGCTCGTCGAAGCCGTCGAACAGCAGCACGATGCGGCCCTGGCGCAGCATGTAGCGGAACGCCTTGAGGTCGATCACCTGCTCGCCGTGGTTGGCCAGGTGCGCGGCGACCAGCCCGTCCACGGAGTGCGCCTTGTCCAGCGCCCGCAGCTCCACCAGGATCGGAATCAGGTCCGGCGCGGCGGTGGGCAGCCGCCGGGCCACCTCCCGCAACGCGAACGTCTTGCCCCGGCCGAAGTCACCGAGCACCAGCACGAACCGGCCGTCCGGCGCGGACACGGTCTCCAGCAGCTCGTCCACCACGTCGTCGCGGACGCGCTGGTCGGCGCCGACGAGGTGGCGGTAGCGCTGCGGCACGTACTGCCCGGGCGGGTAGAGCCGGTCGGCCTGCAGCCGGGCGGTCTGCGCGGCGACGTACTCGCGCAGGTCGAGCAGGCCCTGGAACTCGGTCAGGTGCAGCACGCGTACGCCGCGCCGCTGCGCCTCCTCGGCCAGCCCGCGCGGCACCCGGTCGCCGTCGTAGACCAGCTCGGAGGCGATGTCCGGGTCGGTGGCGTGCACCCGGCGGGCGAAGACGTCCACGTCGGCGGCGGTGGGGGTGCCCACGTGCGCGCCGACGCGCTGCTGGCGGACCACCCCGTCGGAGCGGTAGCTGATGTACAGGTGCGGCGGATCGGTGCCGACGCGGCGCACCACCACCCGGTCGTAGCGGGCCTCGCAGACCTCGGCGAGCCGGTCCAGTAGCCGCTGCACCGGGGCGACCGGCGCGGCGGCCACCGCCGCGCCCTGGGTGGCCCCCTCGACGGCGGCCGGGCGACGCGGGTCGGGCACCTGGGCCGGGCCGGACGCGCCGAAGGTGGCCTCCGCGTGCGGCCAGGACACGGCGGTGACCGTGCCGCCGTCGAGCCGGTCGTCGCGGCCGAGCACCCAGCGGGTCATCCCGTCGCCGCCGAGCCGCAGCACCTGCGCCCGGCCGTCGCGGGGCGCGGCGGCCAGCGGCACCACCGGGTCGACCCGGGCCGACGGCGCGGCGTCGGAGAGCAGCAGGTTGAGCATCGGGCCGACCAGCCGGTTGACCGAGCCGCGGTCGCGCAGCGACACCGGGTCCGGGGGCACCTCGTCGGCGTACGGGCTGCGCGCCCCCGGCGCGTGCGCCATCGCGCCCAGCCGCAGCCAGCCGGACTGCTGGTAGTGGCGCAGGCGCTGGGCGAACCAGCTGGACTGCGCCTCGCCGAGGAAGCCGTACCGGTCCTCCTCCCGGTGGGTGATGGCGATGGTGGAGTTCAGCCCGGCCACCACCACCCGCAGGTCGGGTACCGGGAACAGTGTCCAGGGCTGCTCGCTGTCGAAGATCCGGTCGTCGAGCCCCTGGTAGAGGTCGTCGAACAGGCGCGCGTAGTGCCGCCACTTCGGCCAGTACGGCGGCTGCGGGTCGACGTCGTCGGCCTCGCAGGTGGCGAAGTACGCGCGGCTGGCGGCCATCGTCACGTCGCGCGGGCCGGGCACCACGACCAGGCGGTGCGGTTCCAGCCCGAGCAGCACCCGCAGGCCGGTGAGGAAGCTCAGCGCGTCGGAGAACTCGCGCGGGCTGCCCGACTCGGTGAGGTTGCCGGCGACGACGAGCAGGTCCGGCCGGGGCACGCCGTCGTTCATCAGCAGCGTGAGGTCGCCCATCAGGTGTTCCTGCACCTCGCCTGGGGTGACCGGCGCGCCGGGGGTGATCACGCCCCGGCCGAAGCGCGGCCCGGCCACCTGGAGCACGGTGACGGTGTCCCGGGTGGTCGGTGGCGCCACCGCGGCGGGCGGGAACGGCGGCGGGTTGATCGGGGTACGCCGGGCGCGGCGGGGCG